>JAKEHC010000088.1 GCA_022615255.1 Candidatus Dadabacteria bacterium
GAGTATTGCTTATTTTTTTTTATTTCGGGTTTATGCATGGCTCTTTTTACCTACACAAACTCTAAAAGAAGTCCATTAGCTCTGGCTCTTGTCATGCGTTATCAGCATAATTAAAAGCGAATTCATCTATAAATTATCTCAAGAAACTTTAATCTTGGAGAAATCTTAAAATCCCGTTACGAATACCCTGAGCGACCTTCCACTGATATTCATCTGTGTTAAGTAACTCATCATCGCTTGGATTAGTTAAATATCCAACTTCTACAAGAATGACTGGCACTCTCGACCAGTTAAAACCTGATATGTCTACCCTGGGCTTAATCCTATTTTTCTTAGCCCCTGTAGTTATCAACAGTTCGTCCGATACCAATTGTGCAGCCTTTTTGCTTTCTATATGAATCCCTTCTGTCCACCGATTCTTTCCCGGATAAAAAATAGAAACCCCATTTATATTTGGATCAGGAAATCTGTCTGCATGTATACGAACGAATAAGTTAGCGTTTGCTCTGTTTGCAATCTCTGTTCGTTCTACGTTGCTTATATCAACATCGTTTGTTTCCCTTGTCATTATTGCCTTCCTTCTCTAGTAAATATTTTAACTTGAGCGAGATCGCTAAGGTTATTTGATATTCCGGGACTCCTGATATAACCCCTTTTGTTCCCAATTTTGCTCTTTCACTGGTGAAGGGGGAGCCGGGACCGATTGGTTCCCGCTCGAAATTAGGGCGAATCCGGTGACCAGGATCAATACAAATTACTTTTGAAGAGAGATACCGATCCATAATGAGGAAAAAATATATAGAAAAAAAGAGAAGAGATGCGAATAAAAAGAGAATAACCCAGTTGGTTTTACTCTTCAAAACCACTATGAACCCTTTTAAAAAGCCTACTATGATTAGGCATTTCATATAGGATTACTTACTATCATTCAACTTCAGCCTTCTTCTCTCTTCCAGCAGCCGCATTAAAATAATAATAAAGGAGAGTCCCAAAATTACGCTAAAAATTAAGGCAAATATTAATAGAACTATTACAAGGCGAATAGGAGGGTATGTTAACCATCTAAGAAAGCTTTTGAAAAGGTCCATAAAATCTGATGAATCCAAATAAACCCCACGGACATCTGTAACCCTTTCAAGAAGAGAGCCGCTTTCACCCCCCTCTCCAAGCTCGAGGTCTGTAACCGTCACTCTATTCGCCTTTATAATATCGCCGTTTTTACCCTTCACACCCCAGAGAGCGTGTATTGCATAAGGCTTTCCGCCTTCTTCCCCCAGGTAAAGCATAATATGCCCTTGAAGCCCAAGAACAGAAATGGCAGAATCCCAGGAGCGAATAGTATCTAATTTGTCTCGAGCAGTATCGTCCTGGTCAAACCTAGCAATCTCTCCGTTAACGAGAGACTGCGCCCTTGAGTTTCTTGGGAGCTTGATGCCAAATACACTGAAGACATCCTGGATAAATAACGAGCAGTCCCATCCAGATTTATTTCCGCCCCAACTGTATTCCCCACCTAAAAGTTTAAATGCTTGTATAATAACATTACGCCTTGTGTAAGGAAGGAAACCTTCCCTAACTCCGTTTAATGTTAAAGAGTCATCAAAAAGTATAAGCTCACCGCTACCTCCCCGGGTGGGGATTTTTATCTCATAGCCCTTAGAAGAGGTCCCTTCTAAAAGAACCTGAGTTCCCAAGGGTAAATCCACGCCCGATGCAGTTTGTACCGAAGGGGCTGTAACAACTAAAAAGCGAGGGCCTGGATATGCCATAGCCCCCTTACGGGTAGTGAAAGCCAAATTCTCCTTTTTGACCCAACCGTCAAAATACGTGGTGCGAATAAAAGCCCAAATGCCGTTTTTTGATGTGTGAAGAACTACAATCGGGGTCCCCAAATAAATGGCGCTCTGCTGAAGTGCGTTAAACTCGTAATCATAGGGCTTACTCATAATAAGCTCATCCACAGGCCAGGCAAGCACGTCCGCCCGTTTTATAACCAGGGCATAACTTACCCTCACGTCATCTGGCATTTCCCTTATGTTTAACTTATCCAGCAGGCTGCCATAGAAATGCTCAGTTAGGGGATTATTGTTACTGTCATACCTGGTTTTTACTTTATATCTTATCTCCCTTATGCTAAGTTCATCCAGGACAGCATTATCGTTATGGTTGTTTCTCTCAGAAAATGCGGACGTAAGTCCTGCGACCTCTAGAATCTTTTCCCTCACTTCATTACTTGAAATAGAATCTGAGAACCCGAAAACATCGATTCCTCCGCTTTTAAGAAGTGCCCCCTCATTAAAATATCGTATTTCAGTTTCGGACATGATTATCTCATCTGGTTCTTGGAGCCTCGAAATCCAGTAATCTTGATTGAAGAACCTAGAGGAAACCTCTCGTAGCGGAACCACGTCTGGTTTTACGACCTCAGGCGGATCGTTAAGATATAAATCCTTTGAGACCTGCTCATATGTGGATTTGTTAATCTGGCTGGTTTGGAGTAAAACCGAGGCTATGTGCCGACGCACACCCCTTAAGTAGCGGTTCGCATTATCATGCGGCGAAAAGCGATGTGGGTTTGACATCACTGAAGCAAGCCGAATCGCCTCAGTTAAAGTTAATTTGTCCGCTGATTTGTTAAAATATGCTTGTGATGCCGCTTCAACTCCATAGATACCCGCTCCAAGCTCAATCACATTCAGATAGAGTTCAAGGATACGTACCTTGCTCAACTCCCTTTCTAGTTTATATGTGATTAGGGCTTCTCGTACTTTCCTAATTAGAGTATGGGAAGGTTTCAAGAACAGGTTCTTTGCCAACTGTTGGGTAACGCCAGATCCACCATGAGCTACCCGTTGTTTTCTGATGTTACCCTTCTGCGCCCGCCATATATGCTCCCAATCAAATCCATTGTGAAAAAAGAACCTTCGGTCTTCTTTAATAACTACAGAGCGGATTAGATGTTTTGATATTCTTGGATAATCAACCCATTGCCAGGCTCGCTGAGGAGACTCACCCAGGCGTTTCCTTTGCTCCTCTCGATAGCGCATCATAGCCGTTTCTTGCGGGTTTGTGTTCCGAAGCCATGTTACTTCCGGGGTTTGTAGCCAAAGGATAATACCGCTAGAGAGTATGATTATAAAAAGGAGGAAGCTAATAACTGCGAGTCCAAGTAGAAGCCTGGAAAATCGGCGTTCGTTAGCCGATTCATTTAGGGAGACGGATCCAAATAATTTCCTGAATTTAGCCATATACCTTAAATCTATATGCTAATTACCGTCAGACATTTGAGCTTTTCAACATTATCGCATCATTAATGTTTCTATCCCCCCAATTAATTATTTTTATATTATAACAAAGATTCATGAATCAGTAAACAGCTTTTTCCTTAACATTAATTTGGGATAAAGATACCCGCAAGCCGATTATGATAGGCTTCTCAAGCTCCTAGAAATTTCAAAACCTAAAGAGGTAAATGCAGTTAGAGGTTTTAATCCAGAGTTTGGTAGAATATTGAACATTGATAATCCTAGTCTTTCTTAAGAAACCTACATAACTTCAACCCGAAAAGGAGGTATGAAATGTCTGTAAAAACCGTAAACATGAAAATCGAAACAAAAGGAGAAACGGATTTAATAGACATAACAAAAAGGGTAGAGAATTTCGTTAGGGATTCCGGAATCCATTCCGGCGTAGTCACGATATTTATCCCCGGCTCTACCGCTGGGGTTACAACCATAGAATATGAAAGTGGTGCTATAAAGGATTTTCAAAGGGCTGTTGAAAGGATTGCGCCAAAGAATATTCCATATGATCATGATGCAAGATGGGGAGATGGAAATGGATACTCCCACATAAGAGCGGCGCTACTAGGACCTTCTCTAACGGTTCCATTCTCATCATCAAGGCTTCTTCTTGGCACATGGCAGCAGATAGTGCTTGTTGACTTTGACAATAGGCCAAGAAAGAGAGAGGTAATCCTTCAGATTATAGGTGAGTGATCAGGCTTTAAACATAAATAAAGTCAATATTTGAATCGAGCTAGATTTTAATAAGCTTCAGGAGAACATTTATAGTCATATTTCCTTTCTCTGAATTCGATTACACAAACTTCACCGAAAATTCCTGTGGTTTATACCTCGTGTTCAAATTGATTATGAGCGGTGTGATAGCCTCTATCATCATCGAAGCCTCTAGAGGTCCTGCATCCAATGCTCTAAGATTGGGCATTTCCTCCGTGATTTTTTTTACCACATTTTTTGTTTCTTCATCATCTCCACATATAACTACGTCATACTCCAGAACATGATCTATCTTTCGTAGCTCCTTAGCAGGCAGGTTATGGTATGCAGAAACCAGTTTTACCGTTTTAGGCAAAGCCTCTCTTATCTCCAGCGCTGCAGATCCGTGCTGAGGAGGAGAATAGACAAAAGCCTTCCCCTTCTTAACCATTGGCACAACCGGCGAAATCACAATCTGATTTGTAAAGCTACTTTGGATTTGGCGTATAGTAGATGCCGAATGTTCGTATGGCAAGCTGATTACTATAACCTCAGCCGCAATGGCGGCATCGGCGTTAACCATGCCTTCTATTCTTGAATTAATGCCTAATTTAGAAAGCGTATCGTTGTACTCAGATGCTATTGATTTCGCCTTTTCATCACTTCTTGAGCCTATAAAAATCTTATGTCCTACCCTTGACCATCGGAGCACAAGTCCCTCTGCTATGTCGCCGGTACCGCCTAAGAGTGCGATTTTCATGTCTCCTTTCTCCTATTATGCTTGAAGATGGGTTTATTTTAACTAATGATTTTAAAGACGAATAGAGAAATTTAATAACAGTAATTTTTCTGTTAAATAACTAGAACCTTTGTTTAAAATACCAGAAGAAAAAAAACCTGTCAGTAGAAAAGAGGGTGTTATCCCTCTGCTCATCTTCTTCCCTAGTATGCTTTGGTAAAGAAATGAACGGCAGACCCCCGAGAAACACTCTGGAGTTTCCGCTGTTTCTTGACTGAAGCCATTTCTGCCAGTCGAATTCGTTTGTATCATTACCGATATTCGAGCCTAGAAGCCGATCTACCTCCCACTCCTCGGACAGGTTGTTGACCAAGTCATAAAATGCGCCGGTTTTTAAGAATACAATCCCGTATGGGAATAACTCATTGTTGATATTATTCGATTGTCCCTTATTATTCACGTTTGAGTTATTAATTTCAGCCGGGAAAACAAATGGCGAAGTAAGTATAAAAATAAAAAATGTTATTAATGACAAAACTCGCATGTGAAGATGCATCCCTTAGATTTTAGCTTGTCCTAAAATGCCTATTCAAGCCGATTGCGATAAAACGAACTATCAAGCCCCATTCAATCTCATCTCCTGTCATCTCGTTCTTCCTTTCCCATCATGCGCCTTTCCAGACCAAGGTGCGGTAAACCGCTTGCAGTAATGGTAGAGCGTCTTATATTTTTCCTTATTCTGCTCAGTATCATTAAACTTATTGTAGCAATCATGACATGCAATCTTGCCATCAAAGTGCCTGTCACGGAAATTTCCCTCAAGTACTGGAGCCCCACAGAATCGGCATCTCTCCGCTTTCATATTATATTCCTTTTCATAAAGTAAATTTATTCCCTATTCTATCCGAAATTTTAAACTAGCCTAACGATATTGTCCCCAATTCACGCTAAAAGTCGGCTATAAAAGTACAATGTATCGCCACCCACAGCCTTGGTCTAACGAAGCTCCTAAGATCATTGAAGACCCAGAAAATATGTATATGTAAATTATGAACTATTTTAACTAATAACACAAACCCCTGTTTTGAGAAAGGGGCTTGAACCAGTTTTATCGAAAAATGGATTTACCAAAGAGATATAATTCCTGAAAAATAAAACTTAAATGTTGAGTTCTGTGGGACGTTTTAATGTCAAGCCAAAGAATATAAACATTCAATAAATTGAGCTCAAAAACTTAAGCAAAATATGGTTAAATACATCCGCACTTTCTTGCATCATAAAGTGTCCTGCATTCTTAATGACATGGAATTCTGATCCCTGGATTTTACTGTGCAAGTATTCTCCGTATCTTACAGGGGTTAATATGTCTTCAGTAGAGGAAACAATTAGCGTTGGAACCTTTATTTTCTCGACCTCATTCGTAAAATCAAACTCATCGCATGCTATAAAATCCTGATGTACGATTTGCTGTGGGGTTCTAAGAAGCCCTTCTACAAACCTTTTCTTAAGCTCCTCAGGGGAAAAGCTTGTAAATGAACGCGTCGGAGCAATCTTGCAATATGCCTCGTAGTTATTTTTGACGGCTTCGAGGGTCTCCTTAGCTACCCTAAGTCTCACCCCGGTGCCTACTAGAACACAGGCATAAACCACTTCAGGATATTCAAGCGCAAAAACTTGTACTACCCCGCCGCCCATAGAATGCCCTACGAGTATGAGTTTTTGCAAATCAAGCGCATCTGCAAAGTCCTTTATAAAGCCGCTGTATTCCCTGACACTCTTAAAACCGCTTCCCTCGGACTTACCATGGCCCGGGAGGTCGATGACAAAAAGATTAAACTTTGAATGGCTTTTTAGTGAATCCAGTTGATATTTCCAAGTAAGACTGCTCTGTCCGGCTCCGTGAATCATTAAAATAGTCGGGCGCGATTTTTCGAAATTTTCCCCTGCTATATAATTTATTTTTAATCCCCTAACTAATATATCAGACACTTCATTTCACCCCTTATGAACTTCACATTAATTAGCAGGATATTTTCATTAATTCATTAGATTAGCCTTTACTGAATAACATAATTTCAATCTTGTCTTAACCCTTTTATAAAGAAATCGAGCTTATCCCGATTGACACCCATAATTTTTAGAATCTTTAATCTTGATTTCCCACCTCTAACTATCTTAACGCCTGATTTGGAAACACCGAGGGCTCTAGAAATGATTTCTATAAGCCTCTCGTTTGCTTTTCCACCTTCCGGTGGAGCTGTAACCTTCACCCTGAATCTACTATTCTGAAGCTCAACAATCACATCGCGTGATGAATTAGGCTGGACATGAACTTCGATGGTGATCTCTGATTCTTCCTTTAAAGGACGCATCTAAGGCGTTCCCGTCTTTAACTTGAATGCGAGCTCACTTATCGTTTCAACCAGAAATCGATCTAAAAATACAATTAATACAAGAACTAAAATCGGAGATAAGTCAATTCCACCTAAAGGGGGAACGATCCTCCTCGCATACCCAAGCACCGGCTCAGTTACTCTATAGAGAAAACGCACAATGGGGTTAAATGGGTCAGGGCTTACCCATGATATTATTGCTCTTATAATTACTATCCACATATAGACATTGAGTAGGTAATGAATCACCGTTGCTAAAGCTTCAATAAGGTTCCCAAGAACAAACATTATTTTCCCTCCTTTGATAATTCTCTTGAACGCCTAGTAGCAGCTTGAACAGCAGATATAACACTGCCTCTAAAACCGCCCACTTCCAATTCATGAATCCCCTCGATCGTTGTACCACCGGGGGACGATACCTTGTCCTTGAACTCTGCGGGGTGAAGCCCGCCTTCGAGCACCATTTTAGCAGTGCCATAAACAGTTTGAGCCGAAAGCCTAAGAGCCAGATTTTTTGATAGCCCCATCTTAACTCCCCCATTGGATAGAGCCTCTATGAATATCGCCACATAAGCCGGGCCACTGCCACTCAGACCAGTAACAGCGTCAAGAAGATCTTCGTTTTCAACAACATCTACTGTCCCGACGGATTCAAAAATTATTTTGATTTTATCCTTCTCTTTCTGGTTTATTAGCGGATTGAAATATAGAACCGATGCCCCGGCAAGAACAAGCGCAGGTGTATTGGGCATGACACGGACTATTTTCACTCTTCTTTTTATTGTCTGAGAAATAAAGGAAGTGGCTATGCCAGCTGCAATAGAAACAATAACATTCTTGGAAGTTAAAATTCCCTTTATTTCGCTTATAATCCTGCCAATCATATTAGGCTTTGTAGCGAGCACAATCAAATCAGAGTATTTCACAACCTCCCTATTTTTTAGTGTAGTCTTGACTCCATAAAGAGAAGACATATGGTGCAATCTTTCTTGTATGGCATCACTAAGTATTATTTGATCTTTTGCAAATACACCCGATGTAAGTAATCCCTTTACAAGAGCCTCAGCCATGTTTCCTGCGCCTACAAAACCGATTCTTTTCATCCTTATCTCCTGATGCTATTATTTAGCCACAGAGTACACAGGGAGGAGAAACAACTAAAATTATTTTTTAATCTTTCCTATGGTTCCTCTGTGCTTCCTGTTGCAAATTCCTTATTCACTTCTAGGTCCAAAAATCGCTGTTCCAATTCTAACAATAGTTGCCCCCTCCTCTATTGCAACCTCAAAATCCCCGCTCATTCCCATAGAAAGCTCCCTTAGGCTCGGAAATTTGCTTTGAAACCGATCTCTTAATTCTCTTGCATTTCTGAAATATGGCCTTGTCATCTCCGGGTTATCGAAAAGGGGAGGCATTATCATAAGACCCTTAACATCTATTTTAGGAAACCTCAATAAGTCAAGTAAAAAACCATCCAGTTCCTCAACCTTAACGCCTCCTTTTACCTCTTCGTCAGCATTTAATTCAACAAGCAGAGGAACCTTAGTTCCGATTTTTTCAGCTCTCTTATTTATCTCCTCTGCAACTGAAGCGCTGTCAAGCGAATGTATAAGCCTGACCTTATCCAGGATGTATTTCATCTTATTTCTTTGAAGGCGCCCTATAAAATGCCACTCGATTTCTCTAGAAGTGGCTTTTTCTACTGCGTTATATTTATCTCTAAACTCCTGGGCATAGTTTTCTCCAAATGTAATAATACCGCAACTTACAGCCTCGATAACCCTTTCCGCTTCTACTCCTTTAGAAACAGCAACGAGTTTTATTTCACTCGCACTTTTTTGTGCCTTAAAAGCCGCTTTTTCAATTCTCTCTTTAACACTTTTTAGATTTTCAGCTATATTCATCTTCACCAAAGAGTTTTGACACCCCTAGTCCTCTCAGTGAATCAACAAGTTCGGCATAAGGCATCTTAAGGATCAAACTCCCAAGTCTGATTTAATCATGAGAAGTGTCATTATATCCCTTCTCGTTATTATGCCCACTAGCTTATTCCGTTCTACCACAGGGAGCCTTCCTAGCTCATTTCTCATAAGTAAATTGAGTGCACTTAATGCTTCTTCCTCGGGACTAATTGCCTGAATCTCAGATGCCTTCATCATTATATCCCCCACCCTTTTTTCATGCCAGATATCTTTCGGCACGTTTTTTACTTGACTTACTGAAATCATACCAATTAACTCCCCTCCGCCGCTTACAACAGGAAAGCTAACAAAGAGATGATGATAGAAATAATTCTGAACAAGATCGCTTAGAGTGAGAGAGTCGGACACAGAAACAACATTTGGAGTCATAACGTCTTTGACCCTCACGCCTGATAAAACATCCTTAAAGACGGTCATCTGGTATCCCGACTTTGCAGCCTGGTTTAGAAACATCCCTATAAATACAAACCATATCCCTCCGATAAGATTTCCAAGAAAGAAGTTGACTAAACCGAGTAGCATCAAACCTATTCCGAATGCGCTTCCTATCCGGGACACGGTATATGTGGCTTTTTTTATGTCTTGCCACTTGTTCCAGAGATAGGCTCTTAGTATCCTTCCTCCATCCAGAGGAAATCCGGGAATCATATTGAAAATAACAAGGGCTATGTTTATGAAAGCAAGGTACTCGGATATGGCGAGAAACCCCTTGTGACTTGATGCAAAACCAGTTTTTGATAGAATCCAGAAGATAACCCCGAGTATAAAACTGCAAATAGGACCAGCAACAGCTATATTAAACTCCATCTTAGCACTTCTGGGCTCTTCAGAAATCTGAGCCACACCGCCAAATATAAAAAGGGTGATCCTTGGAACAACAATACCGGACTTTCGTGCAATATAAGAGTGAGAAAGCTCATGAAGAAGAACGCAGACAAAAAGAAGGACCGCTGAAACGGCGCCCATAATCCAATAAGGCGTTACCCCTAGGCCTGGATATTCATGTGGGAAATAACTAGAAGCCAAGCTCCATGCAACTAGGGCAAAAATTATTAGCCATGAATAATCAACCCAGATTTCGATCCCAAAAATCTTGGTCACTCTTATTCCCTTTCCAAACATAATGGTACACCTCTATAAAAGTTCATACTTAAATTGCTAAAATATAACATACTAAGAGGGAGGATATCAGGAAACCCTCTTGGAACGACGCTAGGCAGGGTTTTTCCAAACCCTCCATCCTAATAATAGATAACCAGTGTAGGAGCGGCTTCAAGCCGCGATTTTTTCGCGCCAGGATGGGGCGCTCCTACGTTATTGTAGAGACACGCCATGGCGTGTCTCTACTTCTGGCTTCTAGCTACAATTAGACCGCGCCAAGCCCATCCGTATCTCGATGGGAACCTTTAGCCCTCCCTATCATTCAAACCCTCCAATTTGAAAATTTCTGTTAAACTAAATAGAATTTTCTACATTAACTAATGAAAAAAAGAGAAGGTATATTTTTGAGGGAGCTTTATCTTAAAGGAAAAAATTTACTAATAGAATCAGACATAGAAAACCCGGAGCTAGAGGCGTCGCTTCTCCTTCGCAAGGTTCTTGGGATAAAGACTGTGGATATATTCACCCACCCTGATAAGTGTGTGCAATCCGAGAAGGTTAAAGAATTCGAATCACTGCTTGAGAGAAGACTAAAAAGGGAACCTATCGCCTACATTCTTGGTGAAAAAGAGTTTTACTCAAGGCCCTTTATCGTAACCCCTGATGTCCTAATACCAAGACCGGAGACCGAGCTATTAGTAGAAGAAGTTTTGAAGATAACGAAGAGTATTCCCCGTCCTCTTGTTCTGGATGTTGGTTCAGGCAGCGGATGTATTGCGGTCACCATCGCTTGCGAAGTGCAAAATGCAGAAATCTTTGCCACTGATATCTCGTTTGAGGCGCTTATGGTTGCAAGGGCAAATTCAGAAAGACATAAAGTTGCAAAAAGAATTTCTCTCATCTGCGGAGATCTTTTAAGCTGTTTCAACGAACAGGCTTTTGATATAATAGTTTCAAACCCGCCTTATATAGCCGAGTGTGATTTTTATGGGCTTGATTCTGATATTAGGGATTTTGAGCCTAGAGTGTCGCTTGTCGGAGGTAGCCAGGCATTTCGACTCCGCCCTTCGACCGCCCGGTCTGAGCTTGTCGAAGACCCATGGCACACCACGGGCGAGGAGGGTTTAAAGTGTACAAGAAAGATAATAAATTATGCTAGGAGGATGCTGAAAAGCGGCGGATGGTGTATTATTGAAGTTGGAGAAAATCAATCTGAAAATGTGTCAGAGATTTTCAAAGCATATGGTTTTAGAGAGGTCGCCACAGTAAAAGACCTATCAGGAATGGAAAGGGTGGTTAATGGAAAATGGAAAAGATAATTGTTGAAGGTGGCAAGAGATTAGAGGGTGAGGTCACAATAAGCGGCGCTAAAAACGCCGTACTCCCACTTATGGCGTCCTGCATTCTTACTGAAGGCATGAGCTTATTTACAAATGTTCCAGAGCTAGACGATGTTAAGACTATGTCAAAGCTACTCAGAATTTTGGGTGCGGAGGTTGAATATGAAAACGGCACCCTATCTATTGATACAACCCGCCTGAATAACTGGGTCGCTCCATATGAACTGGTTAAAACCATGCGAGCTTCAGTGCTTGTCCTCGGTCCGCTTATCGCACGATTCGGACGAGCTAGGGTATCCCTGCCCGGAGGATGTGCTATTGGAGAAAGGCCTATTGATCAACACCTGAAAGGTTTTGGTATCCTCGGGGCAGAGATTAAAATCGAAGAGGGCTATTTAGAAGCTTCGGCAGCTAAACTGAACGGTAGAGTGATACCATTTGATATTTCAACCGTTACTGGCACAGAAAACATCATACTTGCCTCTGTTCTCGCAAAGGGTGAGACTATGCTTCTTAATGCGGCCTGCGAGCCGGAGGTTACAGAGCTCGCCCGCGTTCTTAATAAAATGGGCGCAAACATAGAAGGCGCAGGAACGGATATAATCACCATAAAAGGCGTAGAAAGGCTCTCACCAATAAAAGGACACGAGGTAATGCCTGATAGAATCGAAGCCGGAACCTTTCTAATTGCATCTGCCATTACTCAAGGTGATATAATATTAAAAAAATGCAGGTTTGAAAACACAGGTGCGCTCATCGGCAAACTGCTCGAAGTTGGAGCAGATGTATCCCGATTAGACGGTGGCATAAGGGTGCAGGGAAGTGATAAAATAAAGAGTGTTGATATTACAACCCTTCCTTATCCCGGATTTCCTACCGATATGCAGGCGCAGATGATGACCCTTATGAGCATTGGCGATGGCCTTAGCATTATTACTGAAACCATTTTCCCTCAGAGATTCATGCATGCAGGAGAATTAAGACGTATGGGAGCAGAAATAAAGCTCGTCGGTAACAACGCTGTAGTTAGAGGAGTGCCTTATCTTAGCGGAGCGCCAACTATGGCGGGGGATTTAAGAGCAAGTGCATCTCTGATCTTAGCCGGCCTACTGGCCCGTGGAAAAACAGAGGTTTCAAGGGTTTATCATTTAGACCGCGGCTATGAGAGGCTTGATAAAAAACTGGAAGCGCTCGGGGCACGAATCTGGAGAGAAAAAGAATGATAACCCTTGCAATCTCCAGAGGCAGGATTCTAAAAGAAGCAACAGTGCTTTTGAGAAGGGCTGGATTCTCATTAAGCGGCATCTCAAACGGCTCTAGAAAGCTTATATTTCAGTACCCGAAGGATGGGATTAAGATATTGATCATCCGTCCGGCAGATGTACCGCCCTATGTAGAATATGGTGCAGGAGACTGCGGGATTGTAGGAAAGGATACACTCATTGAAGAAAAATACGATTTGTATGAGCCGCTCGATTTAGGTATTGGAAAATGCAAGCTTGTTGTTGCCGGCCCAAAGGGGTTTGATCTGTCATCCGCTAGAATCCTCCGAGTTGCAACGAAATACCCTAGAGTCGCACATGAGCACTTTGCGAAAAAGGGGGTAAGCGCCGAGATCGTAAAACTATATGGCTCTATCGAGCTTGCTCCAATCGTTGGGCTTTCAGATGTTATAGTAGACCTGAGCGCTACTGGAAAAACACTTAAAAAAAATAATCTTGTCGAGATTGAAACAATAGCTAATATTACAGCGAGGCTGGTCGTAAACAGGGTAAGTATGAAGGTAAAATCCAACGAAATAAAAAACTTTATAGAAAGGCTTAAAGAGGTTCGCGAGATTTAAAAGAAACGTAATAAAAATCATGAATCCTACTGTTACCGGCTTATAATTTACTCCTCTTTCCCCTTCTTTTTCACAAGAGTTACAGATTTCTTTTCTTCTTTTTCCGCAAATTCCTCTACATTCTCTAGTATATCTTCATTCCACCCCCCTTCCTGAACCTTTTTGGCAAGCTTCCTTACATCAAGCGATGAGACCTCATCCCATTTACCTTCAGCTTTAATTACTTTCTCAAGCTCAATCCTTTTTTCATCCCTTGTATCTGGAAAGCTAAGCTTAGTTTCCTTCTTGATCTTAGCCATCTTATTGCTGCCAAAGATCCTGTCCACCCCTTCCCTATCGGAGTAATTAATTAACTCTTCTTTTGTCTCTTCTATCTCTGACTCGATCTCTTTCCCCTCATTCTGAAGACCTTCTAACCTATCTACGAGTTTTACCCCTTCTTCTTTCGAAACCTCCCTTGGAGGAAGGCGCTCGATTATGAATAAGTGCTTCCATAGAGGGCATATCGCTTGATATGAACACCAACCGCAGAGAGATGATTCCCTCGGAGAAAACTCAGACGCTGACTCTATTTCGGTAATGAGAGCTATTTTATCAGCCCTTAATTTTTCAATATCTCCGTCTGATCTCGACGATGTTATCTCTTTATTAAACACCAAATAGTGCCAGATGAACTTAACCGAGTGGACATCCCTCCACATCTCCTTCACGCCTATCTGATAAAGGGCAAGTTGCTTATCTTCATCCTTGTCCTTTTGAGCGGGTAATGTTCCGTCTGTTTTGTAATCATGAATCTCGTAAGTGCCGTCAGGAGCGATGGCAAGACGGTCTATAAAACCGCGCATCTTATGTCTCCCTTCATTATCCAAAGAAAATAAGACCCTCTTCTCCACATGAATAGTCCTTGATTGATTGAAAGGATAGTAACTCTCATAGTAATCCTCGATACATTTTTCACCGAGCGTCTTGTAGTCGTCCTTAGTAAGATCCTTTTTGACAATTCTTATATTGTCATCCCAATCCCTTGCCCATATCTCGTGATAGTATTCGAGAACCCTTTCAAGAGGAACTAACTTAGCAGATATTACATTCTTATATAGCCTTTCAAGCGTCTCGTGAACGCACGAGCCCATAAAGGGCTCTATTGTTTTTACCTCCGGGATTTTATCAATGTATCTCAGCTTATACTTGTAGGGACACTGCTTATAAGTGGCTAGTCTTGTGTATGAATATAATCCCAAAACTCGACTCCTTGCGAAGTCAGATTTCTACAACAAAAAAGCCAAAAATGGGTAGCTCACTTGTAGGGGCAAGGCATGCCCCGCCCTGCTCGTGACCACTAGCAATATAAAATAGAAATCTACTCATTGGAAGAGTAACTCAACAAAAAATTGGTATATCAAAATTAATTAGAATAAACTTGAGGTGCATATGAGGTAGTTTGAAGTTTATTGAGTTAAAATCACATGGATACACTAATTTTGGATCATGCGATAGAGATTTTACAAGATAACAAAGAGCGTTGGGTAAGGCTACCCGCAACTCGGAAAGCAGAGCTTATAGGCAAGCTGGTACAGGGTGTGTTATCAGTTGCTGATCGCCAGGTTGCAAAGGCTCTCGAAGCCAAAGGGATCGCCCCCGACTCCACTGAATCAGCGGAAGAATGGCTCTCCGGTCCCTTTATAGTCTTGCGTAATCTTAGATTGCTAAAGCAAAGCCTAGATCAGATTGCCCGCTATGGAATCCCAAAGATTCCGGCTAATAAGATTCATATAAGGCATAATGGCCAAGTAGTAGTTCGTGTCTTCCCTGACTCCATCTTTGATAAGCTTCTTTATCCTGGATTTAATGCTGAGGTATGGATGAAGCCTGAGGTAACTCTTGAGACGCTTCATGAAAAAATCGCTTCTTATTATCGCAGATCTCAAACTCAAGGCGGGGTAGCTCTTGTTCTTGGTGCAGGGAATGTCCCTAGCATCGGTCCACTAGATGTTGTCTATAAACTATTCGTGGAGGGTCAGGTCTGCCTGCTGAAACTTAATCCTGTCAATGACTATCTAGGCATGTTCATCGAGGAGTCATTTGCCTCACTCATTCAAGAAGGTTATCTTAGACTAGCCTACGGCGGCGCTGACGTAGGATCCTACCTGTGTGAGCACACCGGTATAGATGAGATTCATATCACTGGCAGTGCTCAAACCCATGATAGCATCGTTTTTGGTTCGGGAGAAGAGGGCGCTGATCGTAAACGCAATAACATGCCACGCTTGAAAAAGCAGATCACAAGCGAGTTGGGAAATGTTAGCCCTGTCATCATCGTTCCAGGAGAATGGAGTGAGGGTGATCTTAGGTCCCAAGCTGAGAATGTAGCGTCTCAATTAACCAATAATGCCGGATTCAATTGCAATGCTGCAAAGGTCTTGATAACTCATACAACATGGAATAAACGAGATGCCTTTCTTGACACTCTGCGTAAAACCCTGAGCCAAATCCCTCAGAGGCGCGCATATTACCCGGGGTCCCTCTCCAGATACGCTCGGTTTATCGAGGCACACCCTGAGGCTGAGATATTTGGTAAAAAGAGCGAGACGAGCATCCCCTGGACGCTTATCCCCAATCTTGACCCGGAAAGGAAGTCCGATATCTGCTTTAAGGAAGAGGCATTTTGCGGAATCATTGGTGAAACCCCAATAGCGGCGTCTGATGCCGCCGACTTTCTCTTTAAGGCTGTTGCCTTTTGCAATAATACACTATGGGGTACCCTCAATGCCTGTATTATTATCCACCCAGAGACAGAGACTGAATTGGGAAGTCTGCTGGATCACGCTGTCTCGGACCTTCGATACGGCAGCATCGGCATAAACCACTGGCCAGCCTTAAGTTATGCCCTTGGCTCTACAACTTGGGGAGCATATCCAGGTCATACATTAGACGATATACAAAGCGGGATCGGCGTTGTCCACAACACACTGATGTTCGATGAACCACAAAAGAGTGTAATTTATGGTCCATTTCGAGTCTGGCCTAAACCACCCTGGTTTGTTACACACAAATCAGCGCATAAGCTTGCGCCAATACTCACTCGATTCGAGGCGAGCCCCCGCTTCTCACTTCTTCCTTCAATGTGGCTTGCTCTACGAGGATAAAGCTATCTGTTAAAAACTCCCCGCTCCAATTAGGTTTAAATATTAGAGGATAATTTCTTATTCAGTTGAATTATAGGTTCCCACTTGGGCTCTAATCTATTTTCAGGTTCCATCCTCAGGCGGCTTCTGGGAGTCGTCCTCCTGATTGCATCCTACAAATTACTGAAAACAGCATCATAGCTTCAAGCGAATTCTGATTAAATTGATCTTTCAGTCTCAAATAGGGAATCCTCCTTTATTAAAGGAGGGAGAAAATTCCCCTTTTCCCAAAGGGCATATCTGAGTTCATCGAAAGAGGGGATTAGGAAGATTTTGTTTTTCTTTTCTGCGGACAAGTTTCAATCAAGCATACATCTAATATTTGTTAAAAATGGTATTATTTCTAAGAAATAAAACCACACGAGTAAGAGGAGGGGACTGATTTGTCTCAAAAACCTTGGGGAGGAAGGTTTAAAAAAAGAACGCATAAGCTGGCTGAAGAATACACCTCTTCAATTCATATCGATAAAAGACTATACAGGGAAGACATCGAGGGGAGCATCGCTCACGCAAAGATGCTTGGCAAACAAGGAATCATATCGAAACAGGAATCGCAGAAGATAGTCAAAGCGCTTGAGGAAATTAGGGGAGAGATAGAACGTGGAAAGTTCCCATTCAGGGAAGAGCTTGAGGATATTCATCTCAATATTGAAAAAAGGCTTATAGAAAAAATCGGGGATGTAGGTGGCAAGCTTCATACGGCAAGAAGTAGAAACGATCAGATAGCACTCGATGAACACCTGTATCTAAGGCGTGAAATAGGTGAAATACTCTCTCTAATAAAAGTCGTTGAAGAATATCTTCTGAATCTAGCGGAGAAATATATAGACGCTGTTATGCCCGCATACACGCATCTTCAAAGGGCTCAGCCTGTGCTCCTATCACACCACCTACTTGCATACTTTGAGATGTTGAGACGCGATAGAGAAAGATATATAGACTGTCTTAAAAGGGTAAACGTTATGCCGCTTGGTGCCGGAGCGGTTGCCGGGACATCATTTTCAATAGACAGACAATACGTGGCAGAGTTGCTACACTTTCCACAAATCTCGAGAAACAGCGTTGATACAGTAAGTGATAGGGATTTCGTAATAGAATTCATTTCAACCTCTGCCATTCTTATCATGCACCTAAGCAGGCTATCAGAGGAGTTCGTCATATGGTCCAGTAAAGAGTTTGATTTCGTTGACCTTGGAGATGAGTTTACAACAGGCTCAAGCATAATGCCTCAGAAAAGAAACCCGGATGTCTCCGAGCTTATTCGTGGAAAGACAGGCAGAATTTATGGGAATTTGATGGCGATCCTTACCATTATGAAAGGACTTCCTCTTTCATACAATAGGGATATGCAGGAGGATAAAGAACCCATGTTCGACACAGCGGATACTATAAAATCCTCTCTCCATGTGCTATCGGAAATGATTAAGAATGTGAAATTCAAATCTGAGAATATGAGAAAGGCGCTTTCTCACGGCTTCATCACCGCTACCGACCTCGCAGACTATCTGGCTCGAAAAGGAATGCCATTCAGACAAGCCCATGAGGTTACTGGAAAGGTGGTTATATATGCAGAGGAAAAGGAAAGAGAACTCACCCAGTTAAGTATCTCAGAGCTAAGAATGTTTTCAGGCTTATTTGAAGAAGATATATTCGATCAAATTAACATAGAAGGCTCTATCTCGAGCAAAAAATCATACGGA
>JAKEHC010000089.1 GCA_022615255.1 Candidatus Dadabacteria bacterium
AGCCCCATGTTGCCTGTGTTAGCAAAAATAACCGGTGGGAGATACACCTTCATGGGCAGATTTAGTGCCTTGATTATCAAATAGCCTATAACAAGACATCCTCCGGTAATTAACAATACTGAAACAAAGACCTTTCCTGCAAGGAAGATTTCTAAGGGCTCCTTAGCTAGTGAATGTAATATCAGGCAAGGGGTTGATATGTAGATTACGAAATCGTTAATCCCTGTGAGGCTTATCTTCCTTATTTTGCCGAATAGATAGCCGATGAGCGTTATCAGGAATACGGGCAGAACAATATTTGCAATTTCAATAATAATATTGGTATTCCCCCTTCAAAGATTGGTCATCCATTTTACCTAATTTAAATCTCTTTTTGTCATTCCGAGCTAAGCGAGGAATCCCTTTATAAATCTTGTTAACCATTTCACATCGTTTAAAGACGTTGAGATTTGTTAATAAAAGATATATTATGGTATATCACTAATATGACCTTAAAGGAGGTATCATTATGTGGTTTTTTAAAACTTACCCTTCATGGGCTCCAATTTTTGCCCGCCTTACTCTTGGAATTATATTCTTTGCCCACGGATCGCAAAAACTTCTTGGATGGTTTGGTGGACCTGGTTGGTCAGGAACAATTCAATTTTTTGAGCAGGGTGGTGTTCCACCGTTTTTAGCTATTCTTTTAATAATAACCGAGTTCTTTGGAGGAATAGCTATAATCTTGGGTTTTTTCACACGCCTTGCGGCGCTTGGTCTTACTATAGCGATGATTGTCGCAATTTTTACGGTTCATCTTCAGCACGGGTTCTTTTTAAACTGGTTTAATGTGCCAAACATGGGACATGGAATCGAAATGAACCTTGCTCTTATCGGGCTTTCGCTCTCACTTCTTGTCTGGGGGGGTGGGAATCTGTCGATTGATCAGGCGATTGGGGACGGAAAGAAGTAGAGGATAGTTAAAGCCTTTCAACTTAGTTAAGAATAGTTCCATTTATTTGCTGAATTTTTGGAGTTTGATTAATTCGGCATTGCCAATTGCTCCTATAGTGGGAGGTGAACATGCCAAGAAAAGCAGGATTGTTTGAAGCATCGGATGGTAGCATCGTGGAGGCATACTTTTTATTACGAAAGGAAAGTAAGAATATTCCACCAGCATGGATAGGTAGGGCAACGGAATCTCGCAAGAGGCGACAAAAAGAGTTAGGGAAAGCACTGAACTCAAATAGCTTGGATGCCGTAGCGTTGCTCAAAGATTGGGAGATTGCTTATCAAAAAGAATGCTTTTACTACGGCTTGAGGGTACTTCTTGAATTGGAACGTCATGGGAAGACACAATATTAAGCCAAGCTGGAATTGTTAAATTCTCGTTTAAACTGCTTTTTACATAAGTCGCAATTTTATATCGTTATAAATACAAGTAGGGACAGAACATTGTTCTCTGTCAATACTCTCGCTTTTTACCCTATTACTCCTCTTTTTCTGAGTGATTCAATCTCCTCTTTGTCGTATCCAATCGAGGTTAAAATTTCCTCCGTATGCTCACCCCAGAGGGGGGCTGAGTTCATTGGCATGTTGTCTGTTTTAGACATTAAGAAGGGAATCCTTATCTGTGGAACCTTTACATTTTTGCGGTTTATATCGAAAAAGAGGCTTCGACTTTTTAAATGAGGGTGCTCTGTAACCTCTTTAAAGTTTAGCACAGGCTCAAGGCAGGAGTCTATTTTATCTGAGATCTCTTCCCACTCATCTCTGGTCTTTGATTTAAATATGTTTTCAACCTCATGTTTGGTTTTAATGCCATCGTCATACTGTTTGTCTATCAAATCTCCTCTTCCAATCGCAAGGCAGAAGTTCTCCCAAAATTTTTGTTCAAGTGCGGCAAGCGTCATGTATTTCCCGTCCTTTGTTTGATAAAGCCTATAGCAGGGGAACCGCCCGTTAAAATGCATCCCACCGCCCGCTGGGATTTCCCCGTCTAAAAGGTATTTAACAAGGTGTATCGAAAGAAGGCTTATAACCCCATCTATCATGGAAACATCAATAAACTGTCCTTGACCGGTTTTTTCACGCGCTATATGGGCGGTAAGAATTGAAACAACGGAAAATAGCGCTGAGGTTGTATCCGCTATCTGAATTCCTGGAATTGCGGGAGCGTCTTCTCCCGTTATGCTGAGGACTCCGGAGAGAGCGATGCAGTTTAGGTCATGGAGGGCTTTATCCTTTTTGGGTCCTTCCTCACCATAGCCGCTGATTGAGCAGTATATAGCTCTGGGGTTTATTTCTTTAATTACGTTGTATCCAATGCCTAATCTATCCATAACCCCGGGCCTAAAACTCTCTACGATTGTGTCATATTCATTCTCCACAAGTTTTTTAAATATATCCTTTCCCTCTATTGTCTTTAGGTTTAACTTAATGCTTTTTTTATTTCTGTTTAATGCATGAAAATATACGCCGTCCCCTTCGACTACTGGTTCCATCCAGCGGGAATAATCACCTGACTCCTTATCTTCAATCTTTAAAACCTCTGCACCTAAGTCGGCTAGGATTAAGGTTGCATATCCACCGGGGATAAGTCTGGTTAAATCTAATACCTTAAGACCTTCGAGCGGAAGCATTATTTAATTGCGGATTTTTAAATCCGGATTGCGGAATAAAAGATTTTTAAATTCGCAATCTAAATTCCGAAGTCTAAAAACGGTGGTTTACCATCTTATAACACCTGAAGCCCAGGTAAAACCTGCTCCAAAGACCGAGAAAAGAATTAGGTCTCCTCTCTTTACCCTGCCGCTTCTTACAGCTTCGTCAAGCGCGATGGGCACTGAAGCGGATGAGGTGTTTCCATATCTATCGACATTAATGAAAACCTTGTCTGGCGGGATATCCAGGCGTTTTCTTACAGCCTCCATTATTCTCAGGTTTGCCTGATGCGGGATGAATAAATCAATCTCTTCTGCTGTAATATCGGCTTTTCTAATTGCCTCGATTGAGGCTTGCTCCATAGCTTTTACAGCTTCCTTAAAAATATCGTTACCTTTCATTTTTATATAGTGAAGTCTAGACCTCACGCTTTCTTCGCTCGGGGGAATACGAGACCCCCCAGCAGGCATGTGAAGAAGCTCCCAATCATCTCCGTTTGCACCCAGGTGAAGAGAAAGAATCCCCGATAAGTCGGATTTTGCTATTACTGCGGCGCCTGCTCCATCTCCAAAAAGAACACAAGTGGCTCTATCTTTAAAATCCATAATCCTAGTCATAGTCTCAGCGCCTACTACGAGAAGAACCCTTGCATCCCCTGATTCGATCATTGCCTTTCCAAGCTGAAGTCCGTATACAAATCCGGAACACCCGGCTGAGAGATCAAAAGCAAATGCATTCCTTGCGCCGACACGGCTTTGAAGCAGGCATGCTGTAGAAGGAAAAACATAATCAGGGGTGACAGTGCCAAGTATTACGCCATCTACATCTATTGGGCTAACAGACGCAGCTTCAAGCGCTCTAAGCGATGCTTCATAAGCCATATCAGATGTGGCTATCTCAGGGTCGGCGATTCTTCTCTCGAGTATTCCAGTTCTTGTGCGTATCCACTCGTCGGAGGTCTCAACGATTTTTTCAAAGTCGAAGTTTGAAAGTACTCTTTCTGGGGCTGAAGAACCAGTGCCGAGAATCCTTACCGAACTCAAATTTGTAAATACTCCATAGAAGGCATTGAGTTGATATTATTAGGGAAAGCACTTATTTTGTCAATCAGATTTCTGTCTCATCAAGTGTTTCTTTAATTTTCTCCTTATCCTTTTTGGTTAGTTGAATTCTCCTTGAATATACAATTCTAGAGTCAAAAAAGAGTATATCGAAATAATCCTGCTCTTCGAATTTTTTGAGTAACTTCATTTCCTCATCGGACTCCATGTTAAAGAAATAATCAAACAAATAAGGCTTATTTGATTTATCTCTAAAATCGAAATAAATCCTTACAGACGGGAATTCAGGCCTTTTTATACAATCGAGTCCAAATTGTAGACTTTTTGTTTTTTTAAGTGACTCAAGTTCGTTACTTAATCCTTTAAACACAAAAACAGTCTTGTTATTTAACGAAACAGCAAGGCATCCCGATTCTATGAAGGATAGCGCCATCATGATCTCATCGGGCAATTCTACACTTATTCTGTTGTATACGGCGAGCTTCTTAAGTGATCTTAGGAGGCTAGATAGCAAATTATTCTCCTGTCAGGGTAAAGCGGTCTTAACATTTTTATTCCGAGCGACGGGAGGAATCCGACACTGAATATCATCCTTCAACTTTGCTCAGCACTGGCTCCGTGGGTAATCTCAATGTAGGGAACGCATATATGCGTTCCCTACATGTTTGTAACGGTATTATAAGACCATACCCTTCTGCTTGGTGCATTGTATCTGATTTAGCTAGACTATTATCTCTTTCTTCATCCTCATTAGCAGCCAAAGGAAGAACACACCGCCGCAGGAGGCCGTGACTATTCCGACGGGGATTTCAATCGGAGTGAAGATGGTTCTTGAGATGGTATCTGCTGCTGTAAGAAATGAGGCTCCGAGAAGAAAGGAACATGGAAGAATGATTCGGTTATCAACCCCTAATATCATTCTGAGCAAATGGGGAATTATTAGTCCTACAAATCCAATTGGGCCTGTTACGGAAATGACTGCACTCACGGCGAGTGATGTAGCAAAATAGATTTTCTTTTCCATAATACCTACATTTACTCCAAGCGAAGAGGCGACGTCGTCCCCTAATGCAAAAAGGTTCATGTCCTTAGTAATAGAAAGCAGAATCAGACATCCGGGAATCGCAAATATTAGGGTTTTCCACACTGTGCCAAGCTCCACAATATCAAGGCTTCCCATAATCCATCTTATTGTTTGGAGAGATTGAATAAAATCGGAAAAAAACTGGATAAATAGTATCAAGGCTGAATAAAGGAAATTTGTTACCACCCCTGCAAGGAGAAGTCTCCCCGTAGCGACCACACCGTGCACTTTAGAAACCGAGTATACAAACAATATTGTAAATATAGAAAAGATAAAAGAAAAAATAGTAATGGAAGAAAATCCGAGCACAGTTTCCCCAAGCCCCAGTCTTATAGCGATGATTGCACCAAGCGACGCGCCACCTGAAATGCCGAGCGTAAATGGTGCGGCAAGGGGGTTTCTAAAGAGGGCTTGAAGTGCGGCGCCTGAGATTGCGAGTGTTCCACCTGCAACTGCTGCCATTAATACTCTTGGTATCCTAACCTGGAAATATATAGTCCTTAGCATTTCATCCCCAGAGAAAATCGCCTTAAACGGATTCATTTCATAGGTTCCGGTAAATACGCTTACTACCGCTACAATAATCCACAATAAAAAAAGGATGCCGAGCGAGGTCACAAGTTTCTTTTTTGCTTTCATTTTATTTTAAAGTAGAGACGATTCTTCGAGTCGTCTCTACAATTATCTAGAGATAACAGGTAGGGGCATGCCTTGGTTCTTTATGCCTATCCATCTATCTACTCCATTGGAAGAACAAATATCTTTCCATTCTCCTTTTTTACAGTCACTCCTATTTCATATACAGCGGTTAGAATCTCTTCTTTAAGTATCTCTTCAGGGCTTCCTTCGGCGAATATCTTGCCATCTTTTAACAGTATGATTTCATCGAAATAAAACAATACTGAAAATATGTCGTGTGTTGCTGCAACAACAGATATGTTTTTTTCATCCTTTAACCTTTTAAGAAGTCTCATAACCTCGGTTTTGTGTTTTACATCTAGGAAAGTGGCAGGCTCATCAAGAATCATGATTTCAGGCTCTTGAGCAACAGCTCTAGCAAGGGATGTAAGTTGCCTTTCACCTCCTGAAATCTCTGTGACTAGTCGATCTTGGAGGTGCGCAATGCCAACGGTTTCCATAGCGTGTATGGCTACTTTCCAGTCCGTTTCTCTTTCAAACTCAAACCTGCCTATATAGGGGGCTCTTCCCATTAGTACCACTTCAGCGACCGTGAAGGGAAAGCCGAAGGTTAAATTTTGAGGAACGTAAGAGATTCTTTTTGCGGCTTCTCTCTTGTCCACATACTTAATTTCTCTTGAGTTATAAAGTAAATTTCCGCTTTTTGGGTTTAGAACCCCACAAAGAATCTTAAGAAGTGTGGACTTTCCAGCGCCATTTGCACCAAGAACCCCTATTATCCTTCCTTTGGAGATTGAGATATTGATCCCTCTTAAAACCTCTGCCCCATCGTATGAGAATCTTATGTCCTGCCCTTCAATTATTCTTTCCATACTCTTTAAAGACCTCAGGGTGCAAGATTTCAGCGAGAATCCTAGCGCCTTCAACGATCCTCTGGCTTGGATGTAGAAGGGTTGTGTCTGTAATGATATGAAACTCTTTGTTTTTTATAGCGGATACCTCTTTAAGCCCATCCCAAACCTTGAGTGCCTCGTTTTTGCTTGTTTTTTCGTGGTTCACTTCAACTATGACCTCAGGGTTAAGGGATATTATCGCTTCTTTCGAAATCTTAATAGAGAATCTATCAGTTTTTACTACATTTTCTCCTCCAGTTAGTGTTATGATTTCATCAATAAATCCCATTTTTCCGATAACATAAATGTCTTCGAGTGTTCCTGGATTTCTTCCTACAATAAAAAGAACCTTCTTGGAATGGGTATTTTTGACTCTGGTTCTGATCTTTTCTAGATCGGAGTAGAGGCTTTCTATTAGCTTATTTGCTTTTTCCTTTTTACCAAGGGCTTGTCCTACCTTCGATATAGAATCCGAAATGTCCTTTATCGTATTGTTGCTTTCGACGCTTAGGGTTTTTATGCCTATATTTCTAATTTTATCACCAAAGATTTTATCCTGGTCTTCTATCATTATTACCAAATCAGGTTTTAGAGAAAGGATTGATTCGAGATTTGGGTTAACCCATCCACCAACTTTAGGAAGGTTTTTTGCCTCCGGCGGAAAGTCCGAAAAAATCGTCACACCAACAATGTCTTTCCAGGCTCCAAGCCCGTAGACGATCTCAGTTATACTTGGAGAAAGAGAAATGATTCTCTTTGGAAAGTGCTCTGAATAAGAACCCTTGAAAAGCATTAATAAGATAAAAATAGATAGGAAGGCTGGTAAAGCTCTTTTTTTTAAGCTCTTATTTTGACCCAAAGTATCACCCTAAGAAAGCCTCAAGATGCATGTAATTTCTTAGATTAAGCACTGAGTCTGGAGGAATCTCAAATGTGCATAATTCAGGATGTAATATCCTTGCCATTATTTCTAAGCCGTCTACGATTCTTGGTCCAGGTCTACTGAAATAGGAGTTGGCATCAACGAGGTAAACATGACCTTTTCTAACAGCGGGTAGTCTATGCCAGTATTCATTTGAGATTAGAACCTCCACTTCTCTAAGTGTTCTTTCTATATTAAACCCACAGGGCATGAGAATAAGAACCTGAGGGGCAAAGTCGAAAACCTCGTCCCATGATACCTTAAAAGACGGCTTCCCTACTTTTCCAAGCCCACAGTCGCCTCCTGCAATCTCCACCATTTCAGGAGCCCAATGCCCGGCTACATACGGAGGGTCCAGCCATTCTATGGGGAAAACCCTAGGGCGATCCTTTTCCTCTCTTAGAAGCGATTTTATTGATTCAATTCTGGATTTGAGCTTATCCACTAAATCCTTTGCACGCTCTCTTCTTTGTGTGGCTTCTCCAACAATTAGTATTGTATTCAGGATTTCATCAAGGGTATTCGGCTCAAGGGAGATTATCTCAGGGGTCTTGCCCAAAACCTTTACTGCTTCCGTGACTTGATTTCCGGAGACGGCACAAACATCACATAAGCCCTGTGTGATAATTATGTCAGGATTGGCTATACGGAGCATTTCTTCTTCTACAATATATGTGCTTTTCCCAGTCTTGTAGTTTTCGCTTACCGCTTTATCTATTTCATAGCTCGTTATGCTTTCTGGATTTATCACACTTGCTATAATCCTGGGCTTGTTTGTTGCTTCAGGCGGATAATCACATTCATGTGTTACTCCAACTAAATTCTCACCTAACTCTAGTGCGTAAACAATCTCAGTTGCACTTGGAAGAAATGAGCAAATGCGCATCAATGACTCCTTAAAACCTATTTTCCCTAGTTATAATCTTCACTTACTTTAAAACCAGATGCAAGGTGAGGGTTATCAGGGCAGACGCAAGGTCTGCCCCTACAATTTCGAACAATAAAAAAATCACTCAGGTGGAAGTATTAGTGATGTATCAACAGAGCCTAGTTTCATGCTAATTCCGGTAATATAAAATATGTCCGGGAAATTACCATCTGATCTTATTGCAAGGTTTTGCACACCATCAAATAACTGAGAGTTGGGGTTGTCTGCTCTTAGACCTGCCGGGAAAGGAGCTATAAACGGAAATGGATTTACTTCATCAGTGTCCGTATCAATCACAGCGATTTGATCTGTATTAAATAAGGTAGTGAATCCGAGTCCATCATCGCGTATTTGTATATCTGCAGTGAAATTTAAATCACTAAGGTCAGTTATGATAATTGGATTACTGGGTCCCCTAACAACGGTGTTGTTTTGTAAATCTACCTTGAGCAAAGCTCCAACAAGTCCTAGCCCCATATAACCGAATTTGCCGTCAGGTGTTGGTTCTAAACGGTTTGGAGAACAAACGTTGGGATTTTGGGCACTAAGTGAGATGTTAATAGTATCAATAATAGTGTTGGATTGGGTGTTAATAACATCTATTGAGGGCTGAAAGTTAAAATCGCAAGTGAAATTACCAGTATCAGTGTCAAAAATAGTATTTCCTATGTTTACAACATAGAGATTGCCATTGATAGGTGTTATTCCATTGCTATTGACACCAGAAGTTTCTATTTTACTAATCTCATTTGTGTCAGCATCAATGATTGTTAAAAATCCGTTCCCTTGCGGTTGAAAGAAATCGTCGAGGTTGCTGTTTGTCACATAAACCTTGCCATTTGCTATAGTTATATCAGAGGGGTCTTCAAAAAACACAGCATCTACAGTGGTTACTTCTTGGCAAGCGCTTGTATTTGATGGAACTGAGTCAGACCGGACGATAAGGAGCTCACACTGCCTTGTTTGAACATTAACCAATGCGACGCTCTGTCCTATAAAGTTAGCCACATAGGCTCGAGTATTGTCTAAAAAGGCAATTGCAAGTGGATCAGATTCAGGTGGTATAACTATTGTTCCAATCCCTTGGGGCGGATCTTCGTTCAGATCAAAAATCTGGATATTATTGAAGCCGCCGTTAACTACATAGGCTCTATTTCCTTGAATTTCAATTGCACTTGGGAAGCTTCCAAGAATGGCAAGGTCTCTCTTTACGGCTTGGGAGATTAATGTAACGCCGATGGGGTCATTCATGATGATCGTCCCATTATTGGATATAACAATCTCGAATGTATCATCAGTATCTCCGGTGAAAGTTGGGTCGAAGCTTCCATCCGATTCAGCCGTGGTGGTTTGCGTCTCTCCTGTGTTAAGGTTTGTTACTTCTACCGTGCTTCCGGGTGGAGCCGCACCCTCTGTTCCTCCAACTTTAATTTCAACATTTGACCCGCTTCTTTCCGCGACTGCTATAATTTTCCCCGTGGGCATGAAACCCGAGCCGTCACCGCCACCTCCCCCACCACATCCACAAAGAGCAAAACCAGTTACGAGAATAATACATAAGGTCTTAAATAACCTCATAGTTAAATCCTCCTTTTTTGAGATATGTTTTTGTTTCACCAAATCCTAGCACCATTTTTATTTATGTATCTAACCGATGATATTTAGGGTAGGCAATGGGTTCCCTCCCCGATTAAATCGGGGACCAAGCTCGCGGCAGACCATGAAGCAACTGTGTCGCAGCTAGAAGCTGCTCCTACCCTAGTATTCAATAGCCAATCTACTTTCTTTTCATTCGTGTACATTTGTGTCAATTCGTGGCTGGATAATTTCGTTAAAAATTCACACCTGCTGTGAAAAAGATCGCTCTTCCGGGAAGCGGGAAATCTAGCGCGTCCTGAACATCTAGGTTGTTAAAAACGTTTTTTGCCTCAAGCGTGGCAAATAAGTATTTCCACTCCAGTGTCCCGCCTACATTACTTACGGTACTTGCGTCGGTTGTAATCGAGTTTGGAAAGGGAGTAAGCGGAATTTTCCCAACAAAGTGTGTTTCCCAGTAAAGCTTCAAGAAGCGATATTTAAAGACCCCTCTTAGGTCGAATTTATTTCTCGGTCTTCCTGGAAGCTGTGCCCCTGTGTCTTCTAGCTCGCCGTCAAGAAAGGTGTATCCTGCAAATAACTCTATGAAATTAAGTGGCCTTAGCACAACGCTTGTCTCAATCCCTTGCTGTGTTACTTGTCCAACATTTAATGGCTCGATTCTGCTTGCACTTACAAATACGAAAAGAATCAGATCATCAATTTGATTACGGAAGTAGTTAACCTCAAATCCTATACGTGGGTGTGAAAAGACTAGCCCAATATCAAAGTCAATGGAGCTTTCAGGTTGAAGGTCGGGGTTGCCACCTATAAAACCCTCTTCTGGAAAGAAAAGCTCATTAAAGCTGGGAACCCTGAATGATCTTCCAACATTGCCCTTTATCGAAAGGTATTTAAGGGGGGATACAATAATACCAAGCTTTGGAGAGAATTCGCTTTCTGTTGTTGTTATAGTTCTTGAGCTTCCTATAACTCCGGGGGAAGTAATTATCTCCTCTTCAGCAGAGGTGGTAATGAGGTCGTATCTCACTATAGGGGCAATGGTTAAGAGGTCATCAAAAAGGTGTATCTCATCCGATAGGAATGCGCTAAACGTGAACCTCTTCGGCTCTCCAAAATCTTTATCGGTTAAAATCTCTTCTTTTATTTCAGTGGCAAATGTCACGATTTGATTATAGGGAGCAAACCAAGTGAGCGTTGAGTCCATTCCAAAGGTGAAGTCCCTTTGCAAGGTGTCTATAGGGACACCTATGGTAGGGTCCGGGTTGGTAAATTTCAGTTGATCAAATCTATTGAATAATACAGTCTCAAACTGAATATCATCTCTTAAAAAATTTTCCTTTGATAATTTTACGCTTGTGAGGTTTCTTACATCCTTCTGGTTGGCATCGGGTTGCTGAAATTCCCCAAGACCGGGGACGCCTTTGTCGTCATAGTAGAATTCACTCAGGAGACCGACTTTCCAACCATTAAAATCATATTCTAATTTTCCAAGAATGCTTTCAGAAACAAATTGATTATTGATTCTTGTAAGTATGATGTCGTTTATAGATTCGAATTTAAAATCCCCATCGCTCTGGGTGTGTGTGTATGAAAAGAAGTAGCTCACGTTTTTAAATTTTTGCGCCCTTGAAAGGTTTATATTAAGGGTATTGAATGAGCCATAAGTTACGGATGAATAGGTGAATGGCTTATCTGTCCTTTTTGTTACGATGTTTACCACCCCACCTATTGCATCTGTGCCTACAAGTGCGGATGATCCACCCCTTATTATCTCAAACTTCTCTACATAATCTAAGGGGATGGTAGATAGGTCTATCCCCCCAAGAGCTGTGTTTAGCCTTACACCGTCAAGTAGAATCACAGCCTGGTCGTTCGAGGATCCGCGTATTGAGATGGTTTGAAGCTGACCCAGTCCACCGAAATCTCTTACAAAAACTCCTGGGGAGAATGATAGAATCTCAGATGTGGTGTTATATTCTCCACCAAAATCCTCGAGGTCTATTACGGTCGAGAAAGCAGACGGGTAGTTAAGGGGTGGTTTTAATGGCGCCTCTTCAACAATTACGGGCTCAAGTGTTTTTCCCTCCTCTTCTGCGAGTGCATCATGTGGGAAAAGCGAGGGGTTAAATTTGTAGAAAAAATTTGGAGAAAGGAAGAGGATAAGAATAAGGGTGAAAAAAAACTTTATCATTAAAAACCCCAGTCTTCGGGGAGGAAAACTGGGGTTCTTTTTTTTCAAAGAGGACCCTTTACTCTCTTCCCTCGAAGAATAGCAAAGTCTGAGTTCTAGAGTAGGTCTTCTGGCTCGTAGCCTTTAAGCTCCTTCGTGCCTTCCCAGAAACCTTTAGAGGCTCCCAGTGGCATCGTAGGTATTTGGGCTACTTACAGCAGCGGGGCTGCACCGGACTTTAACCGGATTTCCCTTTTAAGCCTTGTTACAGGCACCCAAGAACATTTTATTTTAAAAGAACTAATACAAGGTTAAAATAAATTTAACTCTAAAGTGAGCGAGATGTCAAGGTTGATTAATTTCTTATTGGTAGTATATGATTTTTAGGTAATAATGCGACATAGCAGAGACATGCCTGTCCTGAGCTTAGTCGAAGGACCATGGCATGTCTCTACATTATTATTGATGAACCGATACCGTCAGAACAACGATATTTCTGTAGGAGCGGCTTCCTTCAGGCCACGAATATAAAATGTAGCGGAAGGCTTCAGCCTTCCATGCAGTTCAGCTGGTAGGTCAGACATTCCTGACCAGTGAGATAATTTTAAATGTATCTCACAGGTCCTGTCTGACACTTTCATTGCAACCCAGGATAGGTATTATGAAAAAACAGTGCACCTCAATATGAGGATATGATTTATATAATAACACTAAAGGAGGTGCACTATGAATTACCTAGGTTTGGATTTTC
>JAKEHC010000090.1 GCA_022615255.1 Candidatus Dadabacteria bacterium
AAGGGTGATTCCACTCGGCGGGATTGATCCCAGGGTCTTTTACGGTCAGAGGGTAGTCGTATGGGGTAAAAAACCGCTTGTAGGAATGGTAGCCGCCTTACCGCCACATATAACAAAAAAAGATAATAACAAGGATGCCCCAGAGGTTGAGGACTGCATCATTGATCTTGGACTCTCCGGAGATAAGGTTTCAAGCTCAGTAAAGGTTGGAGATGTAGTTTCATACTTCTCACCCTTTATAGAGACGGAAGACGCTGTAATTTCTAAAGCGATAGATGATAGAGTGGGTCTTTTTGTCATCTTGGAGGCGCTTAAACGAAAGCCGACTATAAACTGCGATCTTTATGTCTCAGCCACAGTTCAGGAGGAAGTAGGGCTTAGAGGAGCAAATGTCATAGTCCCAGTCTATGAACCTGATTTCGTCATTGCTCTAGAGGGCACAGTTTCTAATGATCTTCCCGGCGTCCCTGAGCATAAAACCCTAGCCAAGGTAGGAAGGGGCCCGGAGATAAGGCTTTCAGATAAATACCTTGTAGCTCACCGGGCATTGAGCCTTTTTCTCACACAACTGGCTGAAAAACATGAGATACCTTATCAGATAACAGTTAAAAAAGCGGGTAGTACCAATGCTACTGCCATGCAGGTTACCGGTAAAGGAAGCCGAGCCACCGTTGTCTCAGTCCCAGTCCGTTATTTACACAGTCCAAGCTGCTTAGCGTATAAAAGTGATATTGATGCAACTATAAAGCTTGCTATTTCTATCTTAGAAGGGATTCAAAATTTTGATTTACAAAATTAAAAATCCCTATACCTGTGCTGACTCTATATAGATTTATGAAATACTCCACATTGCTTATTGTTTTATTAGCATTAACAACTGAAACAGTTTCAATACCCATACTAATAGCCGACCCCTTAGAAACAACCACACAAATATCTCAAGAAGAAATAAAGGTCAAGGTAGAGGAAGCAAGAAGTGTATACCTTGATTACTATAAGGATTCAATGAACCTCGACAGGTCAATCAATATGCTTGAAGAGATTCTTGAAAAAGACCCGAATAATGTAGAGGCAATGATCCTTCTCTCAAGGGTATGGCTAACCTATGGATATACGAAGGCACCAAACGATAAGGAGAAGATAAGGGTATTCAAAAACGGTAAGGATGTAGGCAAAAAGGCATCTGAACTCGCCCCAAATAACTCAGATGCACATTTCTTTTACGTATCTAACCTTGGCTCCTTGGGGGCGGCGCGTGGTATCATAAAGTCTCTTTTTCTATTGCCTGAGATAAGAAGGGAGTTAGAACTAATACTTGAACTAGATCCGAACCATATTTATGGCTTGGGTATGAACGGCATTTTGTACTACGCTCTTCCCAGTTTCATCGGCGGTGATCTCACTATTTCAGAAATATACCTGAGAAGAGCTATAAAACTTGACCCAAACCTTACAATCTTGAAAATACACCTTGCAAAGACCCTAATGAAACAGGACAAATACAATGAAGCGGCAACTATGCTAAAGGAAGTAATAGATGAAGATAATCCCTCTGATTACTCAGATTGGCATATCAATAAAGAAACCGCAAAGGATATGCTTTCAAAGCTAGAGAAGAGAACCCTAAGTAGCCCATACCCCTCTGATTCAGTCAAGCTATCAACAGATTAGAAGACCTTTCTCACTCAGAATTACATTTCGATAGATGTTATGAAAGAAGGAGGCGAGTTGTGGTAGGTTATAGTACAATCCCTTCCTAGACTTGATTCTGCCTCAGTTATTGCTTCATCTAAAGTCTTAAAAGGCTCAAACCCTATCCGCTTTGCCGCCTCAAAGTCCTTTGCCCCAGCCAGAAAAACCCTGGAAAGGTGACGCAGTGGAAATGCACCCTGTCCCCATAGTATCAGCGGATGAACCCCGTGAAACCCATAGGCATAACGATACTTATGCACATACTCCGGTCTATGTGCAAAATCCTCAGCATAGAAGTCCCATATATCATAAGGATCCTGTGTATCAGGAAGGATGCGATTAAAAAACTCCACATATGATGGGTGATTCATTTCATTAAACTCTGCAAAGCAAGGGTTTACAAAAATAGCTATCCCACCCTCACGTATAAGAGGCTTATTATGATAGAGTCCGAAGGCATACGAAAGGGACTGGTTTCTCACTAGAATAGGGTTTATTTTAGAAAGGTTTGCATAGTAAGATTGGTTAGGAATGCCATATATGGCTACATCAGTCTGTCTGGGAAGATGGACAACCTGCTGTTTATAGAGCACATCAAGAATTTTTTCATGCACATCTGGGATGTTTCCTGCAAATACCGCTATTAATTCTTGTGGTTCTTGGGTGTTTAAAACGGATTCAATCGTAAAAATACGCCTCCCATATCTAGCCAACTCCTTTTCAACAACTGCTCCCATTTCCCAGATAAGCTTTTGAAAAGAGGAGCGTCTAGCGTCCATCACAGATTTGCCGCTTGCTCCTCTAAATGGCCTATGGTGCTGGCGTATGCTGCGATAACTGCTAAGCCCCACTGCGATAGATTTCCAACCTCCGTGAAACGGAAGGCTCGTGATGTTTATATAGAAAACCTGATCAGACTCCATAACAGCTTTATTCACCTCAACCTCGAATCCACGCTCTGTTTCGCCTGCAGTTACGAGATTTTCTCTGTCTTCAGCGTCATGGCAGTATAGGTGGCTAGGTCCAAATGCTAGAGTAAGCTTGGAGCCTAAAATCGTTGATAACTCCCCGTTTGTAAATTTCCGGTGTAACGCATTAGCACAAATAAGTTTAATATTGCTTCTTTTTACACCAGCTTTTTCCAGCTCTCCAAGAAGAACAATGATAGCCATTTCCCTAAAATCCGGTTTTTTCATAGGCACCTGAGGAATAACGGGGTCGTCAAAGGCAATAGTAACCCTTGAGTTGGGTCCAACCAACTTTGAGATCGGGTCGTGAGCTATAGGAGAATAAAGCGCATCTCGAATTGCCTGTTCTGGATTTTCCAAAGGTGAAATGGGAGATGGAGCTTCTATAACGTGAGTCCTATCCGGAAGTGTCGCAGGGATAAACTCATCTCCGTACGCGATCCTTGAGATTATCATGAATGACCTCCCTAAGAAGTTGTATCAAAAATTTTCATATAGGGAATGGAATGAGTCAATAGGAAAAGTATATTGCTTTAATCAAATAATTAATTATCATAGGTACATTGATCGAGAGAAAATAAAATGAACACCGACGACTTATTAGATGCCTTTGGGGAAATGCTCGCTGACTATACAGAGTTTCCAGTAATAGAAGCAAAAAAATTATTAAAGCAAAATCTAGCGAAAAGAAAGGATTTTGACACTCAAGACGAAGCGATAATTGAAGCTCTCATCAAGGATAAGGACAAGCTCCTTGAGAAATCATTTATAGAGGAAGTCGAGGATTACTTAAAGAAACAAGAGACAGACGAAGAAAGAAGCGATTTTTTAAGAAGCAAAGAAGGACAAGACAAAATTATTGAAATTTTTCTTTCGGTTCTTGAAAAGCTCGTAGACTATTATTATCAAGTACTACTTAACAAACAATTCGGCGGTTTATAAATCATATGACATCTTTATGCTTTTGCTGAGAATCGTCTTAAAATCCAAATTAAGGTACCTTGCCTCATTCTATCCTATTGTCAATTGATACGTAGTCACGTCTATCAGGACCCATATATATCTGTCTTGGACGGACTATCCTCCTCTCCTCATCTAATAGCATCTCCTCCCACTGGGCTAGCCAGCCTGAAGTTCTCGGTATAGCAAACAGAACCGTGAATATACTTATCGGAAGCCCCATGCTTTGGTAAATTAAGCCAGAGTAAAAGTCTACGTTGGGATAGAGTTTACGCTTTATGAAATACTCGTCGTCAA
>JAKEHC010000010.1 GCA_022615255.1 Candidatus Dadabacteria bacterium
CAAGCACTTCTTCCATTTTAGTCTTTTTAATGGAAAGCTCTTCTAATTTCTCTTTCTCTTTTTCTATAACATCCTCCGGGGCTCGCTCAAGAAAATCAGGGTTGGAGAGTTTCTTATCCGCTTGTTCTGCCTCTCTTACAACCTTTGAGATTTCACGCTTTATTCTTTCAATCTCTTTTTCAATTTCAATTAATCCTTCTACAGGGAGAAAAACCTGAAGACCATCCATTACCTGAGAAATGGCTTTCCTGGGTTTTTCCTTTTGGGAAAGATTGATTTTGGTCCTTGCTAAGCTTTGAACAGAGCCTTTATTAGCTTGAATTATTTCACAAATGGCTTTGTTATCAGGTATTAGAATAATATCTACCGTCTTTGAGGGATGCACGCCTACTACTGCTCTTAGGTTCCTTATCGCAATTATGACTTCTTTTATATACTCGATTTCGTTATATCCATCTTCGTAAATCTCTTCCTCATTGAAACTGGGGTAAGAACTTACAGCAATGCTCTCTGAATCCTCTTCGTCAGAAGTCGGCAATTCAATGCCGAGCCCGAGTAGCCTTTGATAAATCTCCTCTGAAATAAAAGGAGAAAGGGGATGAAGAAGCTGTAAGGATGAAGTCAGCACCTTTAATAAAACACCTTGCGTTCTTCTTCTTGCATCCAGTTCATCTCCACTGAGCACTTGTTTTACAAGCTCTATATACCAATCGCAAAAATCACCCCAGATAAAGTGGTAGGTCTTTCTCGCTACCTTATCAAACTCATAAGCATCATAAGCCTCATCTATCTCCTTTATGGTTTTATTGAGCTTAGTGAGAATCCACTTGTCGGGGGTGGAGAGATTCGTAGAGACGACCCGGCGGGTCGTCTCTACATTATCCAAATTCATAAACACGAATCTAGACGCATTCCATATTTTGTTCATAAAGTTTCTGTAACCTTCTATGACAGAAAAAGAAAGCTTTATATCTCTTCCCTGAGCGGCGAGCGCAGCAAGACTAAATCTCAAGGCATCCGCTCCAAGCTTATCCATTATATCTAGGGGATCGATGACATTACCCTTTGTTTTACTCATCTTCTCGCCCTTCTCATCCCTGACAAGCGGATGGATGTAAACGTCTCCAAAGGGCACATCATCCATAAACTTGAGCCCCATCATCATCATTCTTGCAACCCAGAAAAAGAGGATGTCGAAGCTTGTGACTAAAACTGAGGTTGGATAGAAGATCTCAAGCTCCTTGGTTCGCTTAGGCCATCCTAGCGTCGCTAAGGGCCATAGCGCTGAGCTGAACCAGGTATCAAGGACATCCGTTTCTTGCACTATGTTTCTAGAACCACAATGCTCACAAGCTCTTACCTCTTCAGTCGAGACTGTTATCCTCCCACAATCCCTGCAGAACCAGGCTGGAATCCTATGTCCCCACCAGATTTGTCTTGATATACACCAATCCCTTATGTTTCTCATCCATTCAAAATAAGTGTTCTTCCACCCTTCAGGGATGATTCTTGTTCTGCCACCCTCCACAGCCTCGATCGCAGGTATAGAAAGTGGCTTAGTACGAACAAACCACTGAAGGGAAAGCAGAGGCTCTACAACCGTACCGCATCTATAGCACTTTCCTAACTGGAGCTCGTACTCCTCCACTTTTTCAAGTACACCCTCTTTCTCAAAGTCCTCTATGATACGTTTTCTACACTCGAATCTATCAAGTTCAGCATATCTTCCAGCATTTTCATTCATAACGCCCTTAAAATTCATAATCTGAATTCTCGGAAGGTTGTGCCTTCCACCAATTTCAAAATCAGCAAAATCGTGGGCTGGCGTAATCTTTAAAGCCCCTGTTCCCATCTCCATATCTACGCCTTCATCGGCGATGATAGGGATTTTTCTACCTACAACAGGTAAGATTACTTCTTCATCTATTAAATGTTTAAACCTTTTATCCATAGGATTAACCGCTACCGCGACGTCACCCATCATGGTTTCAGGTCTTGTCGTTGCTACAACTATGTAATTTTCAGATTTCTTATCGCTACCGGCTGAGGCAAAAGGATACCTCAAATAATATAACTTTCCTTTCGTATTTTCACGTGTAACCTCTAAATCAGAAAGGGCTGTGTCACAACGAGGACACCAATTTACCAGATAATGACCCCTGTAAATAAGCCCTTCTCTCCAAAGCTTGACAAAAGCCTCTTTAACGGCGATCGAGAGCCCTTCATCCATGGTGAATCTTTCCCGTCGCCAGTCACAAGAGGCGCCAAGCCTTTTTAGCTGTACAATGATTCTATTTCCGTATATCTCTTTCCACTTTAAAACCCTTTTTATAAAATCCTCTCTACCCAAATCCGCTCGCTTGATCCCCTCTTTAAGAATCTCCCTTTCAACAACAATCTGGGTGGCAATTCCTGCATGGTCGGTTCCAGGAATCCATAGGGCGTTAAACCCTTTCATCCTCTTATACCGAACGAGCATATCCTGGAGCGTGTTATTTAAAGCGTGTCCTATGTGAAGGGAGCCGGTTATATTAGGAGGGGGAATAACTATCGAAAAGGAGGGTTTAGGAGAGGATGTAGAAACGTGGAAGTAATCTTTTTTAATCCAAAAATCTAGCCACTTATCCTCTACCTTTTTAGGGTCATATGTTTTCTCTATGCCTATTTTATTAGATTCGTCCATGTTCGTGGTTCGTGAATCTTATATCGTGAATCGTGTATCGTGTATCGTGTATCGAGCTGCGAGTCACGAGTCACGAGTCACGAGCCACGATTCACGACTTACTTTTCAACCGGTGGGGTAGGAACGGGTATTTCTATCGCTTTGATTTCTACATCTACATTTCTATACATAGGTAATCCGGTGCCTGCCGGTATTAATCGTCCCATAATCACATTTTCTTTTAGCCCGCGGAGAGAATCCACCTTTCCTTCACAAGCCGCCTCAGTAAGCACCCTCGTAGTTTCCTGGAACGACGCCGCTGAGAGCCAGCTATCAGTGCTGAGGGAGGCTCTTGTGATACCAAGAAGGAGTGGCTCCGCTGTGGCTGGTTTTCCACCCTCTGAGGTAACTCTTTCATTCTCTTCAAAGAAGACTATCCTTTCGACAGGTTCACCAACAAGAAACGTAGTGTCTCCGGGGTCTTTGATTCTAACGCGCTTTAACATCTGTCTTACTATTATCTCTATGTGCTTATCGTTTATCTTAACTCCCTGGAGCCTGTACACCTGTTGTATTTCGTCTACCAGATACCTTGCAAGGGCTTTCTCCCCTCGAATTCTCAGTACATCGTGAGGGTTAACTGCGCCGTCCACTAGTTGGTCTCCAGCCTTTACACGCTCGCCATCCCTGACTAATACATGCTTCCCTCTTGGAACGAGGTACTCTTTAGGTTCGCCAATATCAGGAGTAACTACGATTTTTCTTTTTCCCTTTAGATCCTTTCCAAAAGATACGATCCCATCAATTTCACTAACAATTGCAGGATCCCTTGGAAGCCTTGCCTCAAACAACTCCGCTACCCTTGGTAACCCTCCAGTGATGTCTTTAGTCTTAGCCGTTTCTCTTGGAATCTTTGCAAATACATCCCCCGCGTGAACCATATCGCCTTCGCTTTTTTCAATAATCGCTCCGACCGGAAGAAGATATTGAGCCGCTTTTCCACGTTTTTCTGTGACAACTATAGCGGGGTGTAAGTCGGGATTCTTCGATTCGACAACAACCTTTTTAAAGATACCTGTGACCTCGTCTACCTGCTCTTTCATGCTTATGCCTTCTTCAAGGTCCTGGAAGCTTACACGCCCATCTACCTCGGATATAAATGGTGTGGTGTAAGGATCCCACTCAGCCAGCAGTGATCCCTCTTTTATTTGGTCACCCTCCTCAATCCTTAACTTTGCTCCAAGAACAAGAGGATATCTTTCACGTTCATATCCCATTTCATCTATTATGGCTAAGATTCCGGTCCGATTTATTACAACGAGTTTCCCCTCGTTATTTCTGACTGTTCTAACACCTATAAGCTTTACAGTCCCTTCGTGTCTGCTCTCAAGCGTGCTCTCTGCAACCCTCTGGCTTGCAGCACCACCTATATGGAATGTTCTCATAGTAAGCTGGGTACCAGGTTCTCCAATCGACTGTGCTGCAATAATCCCCACAGCTTCTCCGATGTTTACTAACGCCCCTCTTGCAAGGTCCCTGCCGTAACAAAGCACGCATACGCCTTGCCTTGCCTCGCAAGTAAGAACAGACCTTATTTTTAGCTCTGTAATGCTACCAGCATCATCAATAGCGTTCGCCGCCTGTTCGTCTATCTCTTGGTTCGCTCTAACAATAATCTTTCTAGTAACGGGGTCCCTTATATCCTCAAGCACAACACGACCTAATATTCTCTCTCCTATCCGGTCTATTATCTCTCCACCTTCGATAAGAGCTCCTACGGTGATGCCATCAATGGTGCCGCAGTCGTATTCGGCTATAGTCGCATCCTGGGCAACATCAATTAACCTTCTGGTGAGGTATCCTGCGTTTGCAGTCTTTAAAGCGGTATCGGCAAGCCCCTTTCTCGCCCCGTGCGTTGATATGAAGTATTGAAGCACAGTGAGACCCTCACGGAAGTTTGAGGTAATTGGGGTTTCAATGATTTCCCCCGAGGGTTTTGCCATAAGGCCCCTCATACCGGCAAGCTGACGAACCTGTGTTTGGCTTCCTCTGGCACCTGAATCCACCATCATATAGATCGGATTTGTACTGGGTGCAGAAACTTCATTTTCCTTCTGGTCTTTTAAAATATCTACAGACAGTTCATTAAGCATTTCCTGGGCGATTTCGTCGCTTGTCTTAGCCCATATGTCTATTACCTTATTGTATCTCTCACCATCTGTGATGAGCCCCTGAGAATACTGCGTTTGTACCTTAACCACCTCATTATACGCCTTTCGTATCAGCTCCTCTTTTTTCTTTGGAATCTTCATATCATCGATTGAGATTGATATCCCCGCTTTGGTTGAAAATTGAAATCCTAGCGTCCTCAAACGGTCTGCCAGGATAACCGTGCTCTTTCCGCCGGCAATTCTGAAGCAGCTATCCACAAGCTCCTCGATAGCGCGTTTTGTCATCACCTTGTTTACAAGCTCAAATGGAACCTCCTTTGGCATAATCTCATAGAGCAGCATCCTTCCAACAGTGGTTTCTTGCATCTTCCCTTCAATTCGTGCTCGGATCCTGGCATGAATCTCCACCTCACCTGAATCATAAGCCATCCTTACCTCTTCAATGGATGAAAATGCCTTCCCCTCCCCCTTCTCAAAAGGAACCTCCCTAGTCATATAATAAATACCAAGAACTATATCTTGAGTAGGAAGTATTATCGGCTTTCCATGTGCAGGCGAAAGGATATTATTAGTTGACATAACAAGAGCCCTGCACTCCGTTTGAGCCTCTATAGAAAGCGGTACATGAACCGCCATCTGGTCCCCATCAAAGTCAGCGTTGTATGCAGGACACACAAGTGGGTGTATTTGAATAGCCTTATCTTCAATAAGCTTAGGCTCAAATGCTTGAATGCTAAGGCGATGAAGCGTTGGAGCACGGTTTAGGAGCACAGGATGCTCCTGCACAACCTCATCAAGCGCATCCCAGACAATTGGCGCCTCTTGCTCTACAAGCTTCTTGGCAATCTTAATTGTCTGCGCCTTACCCCATTTCTCTAATTTCTGGTATATAAATGGCCTAAAAAGCTCAAGCGCCATCTGCTTAGGCAACCCACACTGATGGAGCCTCAGCTCAGGACCAATTACGATTACAGAGCGCCCTGAATAATCCACCCTTTTCCCAAGGAGGTTTTGACGAAACCTACCCTGCTTTCCCTTTATTATGTCGCTTAGACTTTTTAGTGGACGATGGTTGTGTGCTAACACAGGCCTTCCGCGTCGTCCATTTTCAAAAAGCGCATCCACAGCCTCTTGAAGCATCCTTTTTTCGTTTCTAACAATTATATCAGGCGCGCCAAGCTCTAGTAGTTTCCTAAGACGGTTATTTCTATTTATCACCCGACGGTAAAGATCATTTAAGTCAGAGGTAGCGAATCTTCCACCATCCAATGGAACAAGCGGCCTTAAGTCAGGAGGAAGTATCGGGATTCTAGTAAGAATCATCCACTCAGCTCGGTTTCCAGATTGCCTGAAGGCTTCAACAATACGGAGTCTTTTAGCGATCCTTGACCTCTTTATCGGAGATGCCGTATCCTTCATCTCAAGTCTAAGATGCTCGGACAAATGGACAAGGTCTATTTTCTTGAGCATATCTCTAATCGTTTCAGCCCCCATTCCAACCTTAAAAGTCTGTCCATTGTCGTCTAGTAATTTTCTATATTTCTCTTCACTCAAGACCTCTCCGAATTTGAGCTGAGTTCCCCCGGGATCAACGACAACATATGCCTCATAGTACAAAACCCTTTCTAAGTCCTTTAAAGTCATATCCAAAAGCATTCCTATTCTGCTAGGGATGCTCCTTAGAAACCATATATGAGCAACTGGAGAGGAAAGTTCTATATGCCCCATTCTTTCACGCCTTACCTTGCTCGATATGACTTCAACGCCACATTTCTCACAGGTATGCCCTCTGTGTTTAAGCCTCCTATATTTTCCACAGAGGCACTCATAATCCTTTACCGGACCGAATATCTTCGCACAGAACAAGCCGCTTCGTTCAGGTTTGAACGTTCTATAATTAATGGTTTCTGGCTTTTTTACCTCACCTGAAGACCAATCCTTGATCTTATCAGGCGAAGCAATAGCGATCTTCACCGAAGAGTAGTCCGAAGGATTTTTAGGTTTTTCAAAGAGGGTATCTATATCCACTTTTTACCTCCCTCCCTTTTGTTTTTGTAATTCTGCCCTTCCATCACCACCCTCCTCCATAAGGTCAATGTCTAGTGCAAGAGCTTGAAGCTCTTTCACCAGAACCTTAAAAGATTCGGGAAGTCCAGGTTCAAAATTCATATCTCCCTTTACAACAGAATCGAATATCCTTGTTCTTCCAATCACATCATCAGATTTCACAGTGAGAAATTCCTGGAGCGTGTAAGAAGCTCCATAGGCCTCGAGAGCCCAGACCTCCATTTCTCCAAGCCTCTGTCCGCCAAAATGGGCTTTACCGCCAAGGGGTTGCTGTGTAACAAGGGAATAAGGTCCTATAGCCCTTGCATGAATCTTGTCCTCAACCAAGTGATGGAGCTTCAACATATACATCACACCTACTGTTACCTTTTGATCAAACGGCTCACCAGTGCGTCCATCAAACAGTATCGTTTTTCCATCCTGCGGAAGTCCTGTGACTCTAAGCATTTCCTTTACTTCTTCTTCGGTTGCACCGTCGAATACCGGCGATTCAATCGGCACTCCTTCTTTGAGTCTCTTTACGAGTTTAACGACCTCTTCATCACTTAATTGGTCTATAAAGCGTTTTATTTCCCTTGAATTGTAAATCTCATTAAGTTTTTTTCTTAGTGATCCTGGATTGAACTCCTGCTCAATATACTCATTCAACTTTTGACCAAGCTCGTTTGCAGCCCAACCTAAATGCGTCTCCAGAATTTGTCCTACGTTCATTCTTGAGGGAACACCTAGAGGGTTAAGAACCATATCCACCGGCGTTCCATCGGGAAGATAAGGCATATCCTCCTCAGAAAGTATCTTGGATACAACACCCTTATTCCCGTGTCTTCCAGCCATCTTATCGCCAACTTGTAGCTTTCTTTTTACCGCAACATGCACCTTTACGACCTTTAGAACTCCAGGGGGGAGTTCATCAGGCCGAGTCAATTTGTCTATCTTATTGTTATAAACCATCTTTACTAAGTCTATCTGTTCAAGTGTTTTTTCAATCGCAGTCTTAACTTCAGCCTCTATCTTCTCGCCCCTTTCAACGCCTATATCCGCTAGTTTCTCAAATGGTATAGGCTGAAGATCCTCTTCATTTATCTTCTCGCCTTTTTTGATTACTGCTTTTCTATTTACAGTTAATCTTGCCGAAGCGACTTTACCCACTAAAAGGGACCTTATTCTTTCAAGGGCGCCTTCTTTCAAGATCTTTATCTCGTCATCCCTATCTTGTTTGAGGCGTGCTACCTCAAAATCCTCTATACTCTTAGCCCTCTCGTCTTTATCCACCATTCTAGACGTAAGCATCTTTACATCTATTACAGTGCCATATACACCCGGATTAGCTCTAAGGGAGGTATCTTTTACATCACCCGCTTTATCTCCAAAGATGGCTCTAAGAAGCCTTTCCTCAGGTGAAAGCTGAGTTTCCCCTTTAGGAGAAATCTTACCAACTAAGATATCTCCAGGTTTTACCTCCGCACCTATTCTTATTATTCCGCTTTCATCAAGATCCTTAAGCGTGTCTTCACCTACATTTGGTATATCCCTTGTGATTTCTTCACGTCCTAGCTTTGTCTCACGTGCTATGCACTCGAACTCTTCGATATGAATAGATGTGAACTTATCTTCCCTAACTATTCTCTCACTTATGAGGATCGCATCTTCAAAGTTGTATCCACCCCACGGCATAAAGGCTACGAGCACATTCTGTCCTAGAGAAAGCTCGCCGTGACTCGTCGAGGGTCCATCCGCAATAACCTGTCCCTTTTTAACAGCCTGTCCCTTTCCGATTACCGGTCTTTGATTCCAACAGGTATTCTGGTTAGATCTCTGAAACTTTGTCAAGTTGTAAATCTCGACCCCGGCATCCTTACCATCGCCTGAAACCCTTACAACTATTCTTGAGGCATCTACATACTCCACAGTGCCGTCTCTATTTACGACAACAGTTATCCCTGAGTCCTTAGCTACAGTTCTCTCTAGACCAGTTCCCACTAGGGGTGCAGACGTGCGAATGAGAGGAACAGCCTGGCGTTGCATATTAGATCCCATAAGCGCGCGGTTTGCATCATCGTGTTCAAGAAATGGGATGAGTGCCGCAGAAACGGAAACAAGTTGAGCCGGAGACACATCCATGAGCTCAACTCTATCGCGCTCAACCATGAGAAACTCTCCTCTGTGGCGTGCCGATATAAGCTCAGACATAAAGCGCCCATCCTCATCTAAAGGTGCGTTCGCTTGGGCAATTATATAATCTTCCTCTTCAAGAGCATTAAGAAAAACAATATCAGATGTCACCTTCCCATTTTTTACAGTCCTATATGGAGCCTGAATAAAACCGTGGTCGTTTACCTTTGCAAATGTGCTTAAGCTCGATATAAGACCGATATTTGGACCCTCTGGCGTCTCGATTGGGCATATCCTTCCATAATGCGAAGCATGAACGTCACGGACCTCGAATCCCGCACGCTCCCTCGTGAGTCCCCCAGGTCCGAGCGCACTCAGCCTTCTTTTATGCGTAATCTCAGATAATGGGTTTGTTTGATCCATAAATTGGGACAACTGCCCCGTTGCAAAAAACTCTTTTATGACCGAGATAACTGTCTTTGGGATAAGAAGCTCACTTGGCATCAGGTTTTCTACAGCTTGATATCCCATCTTTTCTCTTACCGATCTTGCGAGCCTCTCTAATCCATGATAGAAACGCTCCTCAACGAGCTCTCCCACCGTTCGAACCCTTCTATTGCCAAGATGATCAATATCGTCAATCGTACCTCTTGCACCCTTAAGGTTAAGGAGATACCTAACCGTCTCTATCATGTCTTCCTTTGTAAGTGTAAGTTCATCCTCAGAAACCTTGCGGTTAAGCTTATAATTAACCTTAATGCGGCCTACCTTAGAAAGCCTGTAGGTGTCGGGATTAAAAAACAGGTTATAGAAGAAATTCTCAGCAACCCCCAAGGTTGGCGGATCAGTGGGTCTAAACTTTTTGTAGATTTCCGTAATCGCCTCTTCAGAGGTTTTGATTTTATCAGCAAGTACGGTATTCCTAAGTGATGCGCTGACGGCAATGTTATCTATGTAAAAAACCCTAAACTCTTTTATGCCCCGCGACCTAAGGTCTTGAAGCTTTTCCTCTCTTATTTCCTCGTTGAAATTAAGCAGTACCTCTCCAGTCTTTTGATCCACAATATCATCGGCACTTGGTCTGCCTATTATGTCACTCATCTGGATTGGGATTCTTTCAATCTTTGCCTGACGCAGCCTATCAATAAGGTTTCTAACGAACTTTCTTCCCCTTTTAACTATAACCTCACCAGTCTTTGAATCCATGATGTCAGCGCTAGATCGTTGATAAATAAGAACATCGGGGTCAACGCTTTTTTTAATTTCATCATGTTCAAAATAGATGGTTTCAGTTGGGTAGAAATGATGCATTATCTCCTTAGTGCTATAGCCAAGTGCTTTCAAAAGCACAGTTACGAGAAACCTTTTTTTTCTATCAATCCTGACATGCATTAGGTCTTTAGAATCGAATTCAAAATCAAGCCATCTTCCATCCTGAGGAACAATCCTAGCCGAGTAAGAGGTTTTTCCCACAGCCTGGTCTTTATTTTTCACCTGGTCGAAGAACACGCCAGGCGATCGGTGTAGCTGGTTGACTATAACCCTCTCTGTGCCATTAATGATGAAGGCGCCATTCCAGGTCATTAGCGGTATCTCTCCAAAGTAAACCTCCTGCTCCTTTACGTCCCTTATTGTGCGCTCATTACCAGAGCCTGATTGGGTATCCCATATCACAAGTCGAAAAGTCACGTAGAGCGGCGCGACATATGTGTAACCCTTCATTCGGCATTCGCCGGTTTCATACTTTGGCTTATCAAGACGGTAGCTGACATACTCAAGCGATGCCCGACCGTTGTAGTCCTCTATAGGAAATACAGTCTTGAATGCGCGGTGAAGCCCAATTTCCTTTCTATTCTCGTGGCTTGTGTCCACCTGAAGAAACTCGTTGTAGGATCTTACTTGAACCTCAAGAAGATGCGGTATCTCGAGAACGGAAGGAATTTTTGAAAAACTCTTTCTTATATAGGTTTCTAGACCCTCGAAATTCACCTTATCTCTCCCCCCTTTTGTTTATTTTTGCGGCTTGTGTTTTATGAACGGCAGCTTTTAATTCGATACGCCATTCACGAACTACAATCCTAGTTAATTTCTGCAGCTGCGCCTGATTCCTCTAGCTTCTTTTTCATAGTTTCTGCTTCTTCTTTCTTCAAGCCTTCCTTGACTGTCTTAGGAGCGCCCTCAACGAACTCTTTTGCTTCCTTAAGACCGAGCGCTGTAATCTCTCGTATTACTTTAATCACCTGAATCTTGTTATCTCCGACAGATTTCAGCACTAAGTTGAACTCAGTCTTTTCAGCCTCAGGAGCCTTAACCTCAGCCGCTCCGCCTGCACCCGCCTGTGCGGCGACCATAGCCACCTGAGGAGCAGCTGCCTTTACGCCAAATTTTTCTTCAATCTCTTTGATCAGCTCTGAAATCTCGAGCATGCTGGCGCGCTCAAGGTATGTTATTACATCAGCTCTTGTAACATCAGCCATTTTGTCAAAACCTCCTTTTTGTGTTTGGTCTTTAGGTTTATTACTAAATAGCGCATATTTTTTATGCCTCTCCCTTTTTTTCCTTCAAATCTTTGAGTGCGCTCAATGCGTGGAGCAGCTTTCTCTCAAGCTCCATGAGTGTTCCCATTAAGTTAGAAAGCGGAGATGAAATCAGCCCTAGAAACTCCGCTACGAGCACCGGTCTTGACGGAAGCTGAGAGAGTTTTGAGACATCCGGACCCTCTATCACCCTACCCTCTACAATACCGCCTTTTAGTTTAAGCGGTCGCAACGACTTTAGGGATTCAGAAAATACCTTTGCAACCGCAATCGGATCATCTTTGCATATCGCAACAGCGGTGGATCCATCAAACATATCTTTTATCTTTTCTATATCAGTGTCTAGAGACGCTAATTTAAGAAGGGTGTTCTTAGCCACTTTTAACTCAGCCTTGGCTTTTTTAAGACTGCGTCTTAGCCCTTCTATCTCCTTTACGGTAAGCCCCTTATATTCCAGGACAAATAACGAAGGACTCCCCTTAAACCTCTCATTATATCCTTTTACAATCTGCTCTTTACCGGCTTTAGTCAACATTATTCTACTCCCTTAACATCCTGTATCCTGGATCATGTATTTTGCATCCTGCATCTTGTATTATGCCGCTATCTCAAACCCCTTTAGCTCATCGCGGATGCTTAAAGGGTCAACCTTAATTCCCGGACCCATTGTCGTAGAAAGCACAACCTTTTTGATGAATGTCCCCTTAGATGTGGATGGCTTCATCCTTGTTATTGTATCCATAAGAACTAGAAAATTCTCTCTCAGCTTGGACGAGCCAAAAGAGACCTTGCCAACCGGAATATGGAGCACGCCGCCTTTATCGTTTTTTATCTCTATTCTGCCTGCTTTTGCTTCCTTTACAGCCTTACTTACCTCAAAAGTCACCGTGCCAACCTTAGGGCTAGGCATGAGTCCTCTAGGACCGAGCACCTTACCGAGCTTCCCGACCAGATTCATTACATCCGGGGTTGCAATGGTAACCTCAAAATCGAGCCAATTTTCCTTAGAGATTTTATCTATTAAATCCTCAGCCCCGATATAGTCTGCCCCTGCTTCCTCTGCCTCTTTCGCCTTTTCGCCCTTAGCAAAAACTAATACCCTCACGCTCCTTCCCGTTCCGTGAGGAAGAACAATAGCCCCTCTTATCTGCTGATCCGCCTGACGGGGGTCGATGCCCAGCTTGACAGAAAGATCAATAGTTTCGTCAAATTTCGCAATTTTTGTCTCCTCAGCCAACTTTATAGCCTCTTTAACATCGTATAGCTTTGCAAGGTCAACCTTCTTCCTAGCTTCTAAGTACTTTTTTCCTCTCGCCATGTTTTCTCCTTACATGATGCATGATGCACGATGCATGATTCATGTTAAATATTAATCTTGTATCCTGTATCTTGCATCGTGTTTCTATATCACCTCTATTCCCATGCTCCTTGCCGTTCCCTCGACTATCTTTACCGCCGCTTCTATGTCATCAGAATTCAGGTCCTGAAGCTTAGTACTAGCTATATCCCTTACCTGCGACCTAGTCACCTTCCCAACCATTACCTTTGGCGCAGTGCCTGAGCCTTTATCCAATCCAGCAGCCTTCTTTAGAAGATATGACACAGGAGGGGTTTTAATTATAAACGAAAATGACCTATCGGCATAAACAGTCACAATTACAGGAAGTATCCCATCCATTTTTGAGGTCTGCGCATTAAATCCTTTGCAGAACTCCATTATATTCACCCCTTTTTGTCCAAGAGCCGGACCAACAGGGGGTGAAGGAGCTGCTTTACCTGAAGGGACTAAAAGTTTTACCTCTCCAATTACCTTTTTCATCCTAAATTTTCTCTACCTGGGTGAAATCCAACTCTATCGGCGTTGTTCTACCAAAAATGGTTACCAGAACCTGAACCTTGCCTTTCTCAGCCTTCACCTCGTCAATTAACCCCGAGAAATTTGAAAAAGGACCGTCCGTAACCCTTACTGTTTCCCCTTTCTCGAACGTTACCCTCGGTTTCGGTTTAAGCGTTCCCTCTTCTATCTGCCTCTTTATCTTGACGACCTCTTTTTCATCTATGCTGGGAACAGAATCAGGGTCAATCTTCCCCTCTTTGAGCTTACCGCCAACAAACCCTATCACCTTTGGTATATTTCTTATAAAATGCCAGCTCTTATCGTTAAGCTCCATATTAACCAGTATGTAGCCTGGGAAAAACCTCCTGACCGAGGTTTTCTTTCTTCCACCTTTAATCGGCTCGATTATTGTTTCAGTCGGGACTAAAACCTCACGAACCGATTGCTCCATTCCTTCCAGCCTGACCCTCTCTTCAATTAAAGCCTTTACCCTATCTTCAAAACCCGTATTTATGTGAACCACGTACCACCTATAAGCCATACGTATTTATATCTCCGTTTGTCTTAACTCAAGACGTGCTTCACCACTAATGAGAATAAAAAGTCTATGGCGCCCAAAAACGATGCAAGAATAATCGTAATAACGATCACAGCCCCCGTTGAGCGTATGGATTCTTTGAGCGAGGGCCAGGAAATACGCTTTATCTCAACGTCAACATCCTTAACAAATTGCGCTGTATTCGCTATTAACTGGTTTATCCTTTCCATTATTTTTCGTCAAATATTTAAGGCACAGGCTTGTCTGTATTCCTTCTTCCTAATTCCCAATCCCTAACCTGCAGGGCAGGAGGGACTCGAACCCCCAACCGCTGGATTTGGAGTCCAGTGCTCTACCAAATTGAGCTACTGCCCTTTGGTATACAAAATAAAGTGCTGAAATTCCAACTATCCGATATTTCTCCATCAATTTTTATTTTAAGGCTATTTTAAGGCTATGATTAAGTCCTTTGCTTGGAGCAAGCATTACAATCATCAGAAAAGCTAATTATTATAACCTAAAATTTGCAAATGTACAAGACAGATTGAACACGAGTAACAATTCGAAAGAAAGTTAATTAATTATTTTATCTGAATATCTACAAGATTACAAATCATGGTGATA
>JAKEHC010000091.1 GCA_022615255.1 Candidatus Dadabacteria bacterium
AGTTCTTGAGTTGCTGAAGCTTGAAGATTATATAGACCTTATGATACCAAGAGGGGGTGAGGAGCTTATAAGGTTTGTTTCAGAAAACTCTAGGATTCCAGTAATAAAGCATTATAAGGGGGTCTGCCACATTTTTGTTGATGAAAGTGCCGATCTAGAGATGGCTAAGATGATATCATTTAATGCAAAGGTGCAGAGGCCCGGTGTTTGTAACGCTATGGAAACACTTCTAGTGCACGAGGGGGTTGCAGAAATCTTTCTTCCCCAGTTTGTTAAGACGCTTGAGGAATCAGGCGTAGAAATAAGGGGTTGTAGACGTACTAAAGAGATCATTCCGAATATTAAGGATGCAACGGAAGAGGATTGGTATGCAGAATATCTTGATCTAATACTAAGCGTTAAGGTGGTAAAGGACCTAGAGGAAGCAATATCACACATTGACAAATATGGCTCAATGCACACTGAGGCAATTATTACTGAGAACTATACGAATGCACAGGGTTTCTTAAATGGTGTTAATTCCTCGACTGTTTTGGTTAACGCATCTACAAGGTTTAGCGATGGCTTTGAGCTTGGATTAGGGGCTGAGATAGGTATAAGCACCTCAAAGCTTCATGCCTTTGGTCCGATGGGTGTTGAGGAGTTAACCACTACAAAATTTATCATTTATGGAAATGGACAAATAAGAACCTGATTTGTGAGATGATCTTTCGGTTCTGTAGCATGATAGGTTAAGGAGTTGTGTAGTGAATATTAATTAACTATATATGAAAAAAGAAAGGGGGAATTTAGTGAAGCAAACAAGGCTAAAGAAGAGGGTATATCCTCTTATGTCAAAGCAGATGAGTAAGATAAAGTCTCAAGGAAAGCGGGGTGCAAAATCTAAGAACAAATCCTCGGAAGGGAACTTCCAAGAGTATCAAATTGATGGAGAGCTCGATGTGATACTCGGGGGAGAGGATATCTTCATACCGTTGGATATCGAGGATAAAATCATACCCGAGATAGCTGAGTCTGAGTTCGACCTTCAGCTTGAATCCCAGAAGGGTGAGCCCGGGGAAGAAAAGGTGAGTCAATGGACCCCGGACGAAGAATTCAGACTTCTTCAGGTCTACTTTAGAGAGATGGGGACCGAACCCCTTCTTACGCCTAGGGAGGAGGTTGAGGTTTCTGCGAAGATCAAGAAATGTGAGGCAAAGGCAAGGGAGGTAAAGAAGGTCCTTGAAAAGATACTGGATAAAAAACTGGGCGAGTGCTTAGAAGACGCTTTAATCGAGCTTGAGGGGATTACTGACAGAAGAATACGAAGCGGGGTAAGCCTTTTTAATAGAAAAACGTTGTCAAGAAGGGTGGATCCTAAACTGAAAATCACTCCAAATCGTGTAAAAAGGTTTAGTGTTCTTACAAAGGCTTATCTTAAAAGAGCAAGGGGATTTAAGGAGAGGTTTGTAAAGGCAAACCTAAGACTGGTGGTAAGCATTGCAAAAAGATACATGGCTCGTGGGCTTCCCCTTCCGGATCTTATACAGGAGGGAAATGTTGGTCTTATGAGAGCGGTAGAGAGATTTGATCATACTAAGGGATATAAGTTTTCTACTTATGCTTCGTGGTGGATACATCAAGCAATATCAAGGGCACTACTTGACCAGACCAGAACTATAAGGGTTCCAGTATATGTATTGGAGCAGGCGAGCAAGGTGCACAGGGTAAGCTCAATGCTTCACAAAGAAATGGGTAGAAAGCCAATGCCGGAAGAGATTTCCGAGAAGTCAGGGATTTCTATAGAGGGGGTAAAGCGAGTACTCGATGCTACAAAGGACGTCGTCCACTTAGATTCGCCTATACTGGATGGTGAAAAAACGACGCTTCTTGAATTTATACCGGATGAAGGTTCTCCAACACCGGATTCAGCAGTAGCAAAATCGACGCTTACTGAAAAGATGAAAGGGGCTCTTTCGACGCTTACTCAAAGGGAAGAGCAGATACTGAAAATGAGATTCGGAATCGGATTTGAAACCACTTATACATTAGACGAAATAGGTAAGTATTTCAGTCTTACTCGCGAGCGAATAAGACAAATTGAAAAAAGAGCTCTTGAGAAGCTAGAGGATTCAGAGATAGGCGGAATGTTAAAAAGCTTCCTTGAATGATATTGCATGCTTCTTGAACTCACTCTGAGAAACTTCGCCATTATAGATGAGCTCACTATTAGTTTTGGCGAAGGCCTAAATATCCTGACTGGGGAAACGGGGGCAGGAAAGTCGATCATAGTTGATGCAATAAACCTCATCTTGGGCGAAAAGGCCTCTCCAGACCTTATAAAATCAGAAAGGGAAGAGGCTCAGATAGAGGCTCTCTTTGATATCAGTAAAAAAAGTGGGTTAAAAGATAAGCTTATCTCATTAGGATTTGAATCCAAGGGTGATGAGGTTGTCATTAAGCGTGTTATCTCAAGGGCAGGAAGAAGCCGCGTATTCATCAATGGAAACATAGCTACCTTTAACTTACTTCAGCAGATTGTAGAGGGGCTTGTAGATATATTCAGTCAACATGAGCATCAGGCCCTTCTTAAAGAGGAAAAACATCTGGAAGTCTTAGACGAATTTGGAGGGTTAAAAAGCCTTACTGAACGGGTTTCTGAACTATTCAATCAAACAACTAGGCTTAAAAAAGAAATCGAGGAACTGGAGAGAAGCCTAAGGAATCTGGCTGAAAGAGAGGATTTTTTGAGGTTTCAGTGTAGCGAAATAGACGGTATAAAACTAGAGCCTGGTGAGGATGAGAGACTGGAGGAGGAAAGAAAAAAAATAGCCAATGCAGAAAGGTTATTTTCAGTAACGCAGGAAGCCTATGGCATTATCTATGAAGGGGAAAAGGCTTTAATCGATATACTTAAAAGGATTCGTAGTCAGATTGAGGAAGTTTCAAAAATTGATACAAGCTTGCTAGAGATAGCAAAATCAATTGAGAAGGGGACCATAGAGATTCAAGATGCTGCATTCACTTTAAGGGATTACGCCTCGAGTATAAGCTTTGATTCAAACAGACTGGGTTCGATAGAGAATAGGCTCGAGGATATAAAGAGGCTTAAAAGAAAGCATGGTGCAGGCATTCATGAAATCTTGGAAAAAAGAAAAAGCTTAGAAGAGGAACTGGGAAAGATATCCAGTCGCGAAGGAAGAATAGAAGCCTTGATTAAGGATTTCGAACGAGTTGAATCAGAGCTCAATCACAATGCCCGTGAGCTATCGGAAAAAAGACGCAATGCAGCAGACAGATTAGTGTTGGCGGTTTGTAAAGAATTGGGGCAGGTCGGAATAAAGGGCGGTCAGTTCGCTGTAGAATTTGAGGAGAAGTCAATTACCGAATGTGGAGTTGAAAGGGGTTTATTTCTTTTTTCTGCAAACCCGGATGAAAAGCCTAAACCCTTCACCAGGATTGCATCGGGAGGGGAGCTTTCTCGAATCATGCTTATTCTAAAGGAGGTTCTTGCAAGGGTAGAAGGGGGATCAGTACTTATATTTGATGAAGCGGATTCGGGAATTGGTGGAGCGGTAGCCGAGACAGTCGGGAGAAAGATTAAGAATCTTTCAAAGAGGTATCAGGTGATTTGCATTACGCATCTCCCACAGGTTGCGAAATTTGCCGATAGGCATTTCAGGGTTACTAAGACCTTCAAGGGTAATAAGACAAGGGTGCAGGTTAAGGTATTAAACGGCGACGAGCGTGTCGAAGAGCTGGGTCGTATGCTTGGGGGACTCAAGATTACGGAAAAGACGATGGAAGCCGCGCGTGAGATGTTGAAGCAATAGAAAATTGGTAAATGGCTTAGGCTTACGTCCATGGCTTTTAGCCTTAAAAAAAGAATACGGTACTAGAGCACAAACACCACGGCGGCAATAACAGTAGTCCATAGACCATTCTTATCACCGACTGCCGACTGAGTAACGTTCATAGTTCTTACCGTGTGCCCACTTATCTTCCAGATATCTTTTTGCTCATCGTAGCTCTTGTCCGGGTCAAATTCAACACCGAGAATAGTTGCAAGCATGTAGGCAGCTAAATCTTCTGCATAATCACCTGCAAAACTATCGGTCTGACCATAGCCATGATGCTCGGAAAGGTAGCCGTAGTGGTTAGACTTTTTGGGGATAGCAATACCAACTGATGAAGCAACTAGGCGGTGAGGCTCGTTGGTTGCGTTCTCACTCATCACGACATAAACCACTTGTCCTGATTTAAGACGTCTAAGCCCGAGGGAGCGTGGCACAAGTTTACAGCCCGGTGGAAATATGCTTGAAACCCTGACTAAATTGAACTCTGCGATCTTGGCATCACGAAGAGCCATTTCAAAGCTTGTAAGCTTTTCTTTGTGTTTGCCCACACCCTTAGTTGCAAAAGCAGATTTCGGTAATAGCAATTTTTTTTCTCCGTTGAGTGGAATTTTTTATACTAAATAAAGTCATTTGTCAACAGCTACATAAAATCGTTGTGTTTTTTAATGAAAAAAAAACCTTAAAAGAGAGTAGATTTAAAGATCGATGCAGATATTATTCTAAGAACCCATTTGATTTGAATTCAATTTAATGTGAATTTTATCTTGTCAACCGCTTCTTTGGCAAGTGTATAGTCTGGATATGCTTCTAGTGCGTGCTGGAATTCCTCCAGAGCCTTCTTTATCATACCTTTTATCAAATAAACCCTTCCAAGATTATAGTGTGGGTAGTGGCGTGGGTCGTAGCGCTTTGCTTGAATCGCCTTTTCAAGCCAGGGTATGGCTTCGTCATGATTCCCAAGTTCAATTAGATATGCACCTATGTCATTGTATGGATTTCCGAAATCTGGATCAACCTCTATTGCCTTTTTACATTCCGCTATTGCATTCTGGAGTTTACCCTGAAAGCTATAGGTCCATCCTAGGAATGTGTAAGCTTCGGCAGTAGGAAAAGTTTCAATCGAAAGCTTGTAGTGTTCTATAGCAAGGTTCAATTCTCCGTTCATCTGATATTCATAAGCCTTCTGAAAAAGCTCAATTGCTTGAGATAAAGGATCCTTTTTTGACATGTTATCTTACTTACCTGCTAGAAGAAAAATAGGGTTTGAAGGTAGTGTCAAGGAACTCGTTTCAGAACCATGCCCAAATAATGGATATCGCATCAGAGTGCTTTTCATCTCACGCATTTAATTTTTGCCTTATTGTAGCACTTATACATATCTCAGTCAATCTCGGTGGCCAGTATTGAAGACAGATCAACCCCACACTCTGGCTGTTCGTAATCAATAAGATCCTTGATTCTTGGATTCTCACCGCAAAGAGGGCACTTGGGGTCCCGCTTTACCTTAACCTCCATAACTGACATGGTTAAAGCGTTAAACACAAGTAGTCTTCCGATGAGGGTTTGCCCTATTTGAAGGAGCTCTTTTAGTGTTTCAACTGCCTGAGTAGTTCCGATAATCCCGGCAACAGCGCCTAGAATACCTGCTTCCTGACAGTTTGGAATCATTCCTGCGGGGGGAATATCTGAATAAAGACAACGGTAGCAAGGGCCACCGGCATGAGGTTTAAACACGGATACCTGCCCCTCAAATCTCAGTATGGCACCCGAGACGAGGGTCTTTTTTTCGAAGTAACAAGCGTCATTAACAAGATACCGAGTAGGAAAATTGTCAGAGCCGTCCAGCACTATATCATAATTCTTAATGATGTCTCTTATATTGTCTTTTCTTATCATTTCTTCATATACAACTACATTAACATCCGGATTTAGTCTCTCTAATTTCTCTCTAGCTGAATGAGCCTTCGATCTTCCGATGTCATCTGTAAAATGAATTACCTGTCTCTGAAGGTTGGATATATCGACCTGATCTGAATCAGCAATTCCGATAGTCCCTATACCGGCTGCGGCAAGATAAAGCGCAACGGGTGAACCAAGACCACCGGCTCCTACACAAAACACCTTGGAGCGGAGAAGCCGCTCCTGTCCTACACCTCCGACTTCGGGAAGAAGTATATTTCTACTGTATCGATATATCTGCTTCTCGGTCAATTCCACCGTTTCATCCCTCCTCATATAAAGTTAGCTTATTATACTAGCCGAGAATAAAGATGATGCTTTTACAAACTTACTTATTTCTCATTTCCCCGGCAGTAAATAGCAATTGACAATTAACTTAAGATTAATCGCACTGCAACTAATCCATTTTATATTGGATTATTAGTCAAAAACCAACTCGATCTTTTCTTCCACAAACGGAGAATCATAATCATTAAGAATCCAGGCTCTCCCATCGTTGTATTTGCCATGATTAATTGAAAGAATTATATAAATCCAATCGGGCCATGCCCTTTCTCTATCAAACGAAGAGGGACGGGGTGGGTGGTCAGGATGAGAATGGTAGATCCCGAGTATCTCCATTCCATTTAGCCTAGCCCAGTCATCAGCTTCTTTAAAAGAAATAGGGTCAAGCTCATATCTGTCACGCGCCCTTTCCCGGTTTAAGTTCCTACACTCTTTCAAATTAATTATGCTTCCGTTTTCCCCAATTAGGACGCCGCAAACCTCTTCTGGATAGCCGGACTCAGCGTGCTTTATTATCTCATCATAAGTTGACTTGGTTATTTTTACCACCAAAGCCCCCCACTTAAATATCTATATCCTCCATCTGGGAGAACGGTCACAAGGACTCCCTCTTTCAGTCTCTTAGCGTATTCAAGGCTTGCATAAACTGCAGCACCGCTAGAGTGCCCTACAAAGATCCCCTCCTTTTTTAGAAGCTCCTTCATTACCCTATATGAATCATCCGTTGATACATGGATTATTTCATCGGGAAAGGTTGAATCATATATTCCGGGCACGATGGATGACGCCATGTGCTTTAGTCCTTCAAGTCCGTGAAGAGATTCGGCTGGCTCAATCGCTATGACCTTAATACTTGGATTAAGCTCTTTGAGTCTCTTGCCGGTTCCCATCAGTGTGCCGCTTGTGCCGATTCCAGCTAGGAAATGGGTAACCCTGCCTTGAGTCTGCTGGTAGATTTCTGGAGCTGTAGTTTCGTAATGAGACATGGAATTTGCTGGGTTGTTGTACTGGTCAGGCATAAAATATTTATTCGGATTACTAGCTCTTAGCTTTCTGGCAAGCTTTATTGCGCCGTCTGAGCCTTCTAAGGCATCGGAAAAAATCATCTTTGCCCCGAAAGCCTCAAGGGTTCTTTTTCTCTCTATATTCATGTTTTCCGGGGTAACCAGCTCAACTTTATAACCTAGGGCAGCTCCAATCATTGCATAGGCAATAGCTGTATTGCCGGAGGACGAATCCATAATAATTTTATCTGAGGTAAGTTTGCCTTGGTTTATTCCATCAAGAATCATCCATAGGGCAGGGCGGTCTTTTACGGAGCCTCCAGGATTAAACCACTCTGCTTTTGCATAAATTTCTATGTTTGGACCTAAATTCTCTGTAATTTTAGTTAGCTTAATAAGTGGGGTATTGCCGATTAAATCTATTACGGATTCAACTCTTTTTCTATCTTCTAGAATACTTACTTCTCTTTTTGCTAGAGGTAGATTCATCAACGACGCTCGATTATGAGTTTATAGAAGGTACCGTCTTTCTTGATATTTAATATCTGGTGACCCTCTTCTTTGACACTTCTTGGAACATTTCTAAGCGGTTCTCCGTCACTTAGAGTTACCTCTAGTATCTGTCCCGATCGCATGGATTCAAGTTTGAGCTTGGTTTTTACAAATGTCATAGGACAGATTTCCTTTGTTATATCAATTTTTTCATCCACTCTTATCTCTTCCATATGACTTATCAATGATTAAACTTGTGTTATTAAGGTTACCATATAGACTTAGTAGGCACAAACTGAGATGCTTATTTCAACCCTTGTGTCTGGCTCGTGCTCCAACAGTAGGCACACAACCCCTCTTTCATAATTATTCTCTTCTGCCCGCAGCTTTTACAGGTTCCCCATCCAGAGTTGTCTTGAGCAGTTTCAGCATCCGTCATAGTAGACTCGGACTCTGATTTTATATTAATCGGGTCTCTACGTTTTCTAGCCACTTGGCGAAATATCACCCAAGATATGGCAAAGATAATTATTAAAAATATAATGGCCTTGACCATATTGACCTCGGATTAAACAATATAACTAAGTCAAAGGTTCTTTCAAATATCTTCTAAGCATTTCAATGAGTTTTGTATTTCCTAGCATTTCAGCGGATTTTGCATGTTTCCAAGCCAAGTCGTATTGTTCTCGCACCGCATAGATCTCACCAAGATTCTTATGGGCTTCAGATAAATTTGGGTCAATCTCAAGGGCTTTAGTGTATGAATCAATAGCGGCTTCTACTTTCCCATGAAAATAATATAGAACCCCAAGGTTAAAATGAGCCCTTGTATTATTGGGATTTTCTTCTAAAAGCCTCTTTTGAGTTTCCGTCTCGGATTCCACATCATAATTAAGAGCGAACTCTGTTAACCCGCGAATAAAGCTCTTATTCTCCCTATCCATCAGGAATCTTTTGAGCATTTCTATAGTTTTTAGCTTCTCTATTATTTTATTTTTAACTCTGACGATTAACATATTGCACCCGTTCATCTGACCCTTCTAAGCTAGCGGTAAGGTAGCATTATCCTTTAGGATTCAATTCATGGAGGACTGAAGTCCTCCTCTACATAATAAACTAATTCTCAAAACGGTTTAGGTTTCGGTAAGTCGAGCTCAAGCATATCCTCATAGTCGAATAATATCGCCTCTGCAATAGTGGTAGCCCTCTTCTCCGGGTTTAGGGTTTCATTTACCTCAGTCTTAAACTCCATCCAATGGTTGTAAATTTTCATTTGATTTTCAATTAATTCATCAGCGTCAATCTCTTTTACTTCACTAAAATTTAATTCACAGGTTTGAAGCTCATCGGGCTTGTTTGGATCATAAATGGGCATACCGAATTTACGGCAGACAATAGGTCTCGATTCATAAATTCCGCAGGCTCCGTTTTCATCAAGGGCAGGGCAGGGGAGTCTTAAACCGATTGTAGGAGTTTCGCTCTCAGTGTCTAAATCCCCCTGCTTTATTCTTTCTTGTATCATTTCCTCTTTTTTCTTAAGGTAAAACCTGGCTTTTTCTTGTATGTTCTTGCGGGTCTCTGGATCGAGCCTCTTTACGGCTTGTGAAACAACGGCTGCGTCAATTAGCGTAATCCTAAACATCTGAGTGCAGCATAGGAAACAGCCTTTTCTGCACTGCATCTGTCCCGGATAGAGATTATAATTTCGGTCGAACTCCTTTTCTGTAAGGTTGGCAATGAGTCTGAAACGGTCTAATACTGTACTAGTATTCAAATGACTCCTTAAGACTTATATTCGAAACATCATTAATTTTCTAACCGTAGTCATAGATAGAACATCAAATGAAAAAGGTTGCTCTATTATATAATTATAACTTCTTTGAAGCGAGTGTAACAGCATCTAGCCATTCACGAAAGCTTCAATATATAGTTGTAAAAGAAGTAAAAAAATTAATAATATGCTTTATAGAAATAGATTAGCCTCTACTATTTCAGCATGTCTACGAGCTTTATCTGATGCACTTGCTCGGACGGGAGTACGGTGGTTCCGTCGAGGAGTCCGTTTAAAGCTTCAAGAAGTCTGTCCAGGTCTATTCCATAGTCCTTAGCTGCAG
>JAKEHC010000092.1 GCA_022615255.1 Candidatus Dadabacteria bacterium
CGGTGGTAAGGTGATAGCGGAAGAGGCGGGGATGAAGCTAGAGAATGCAACGATCAAGGATTTAGGAAGGGCTAAGAAGGTAGTTATTGACAAGGATAATACAACGATAGTAAGCGGCGCAGGCAAGAAGGCGGAGATAGAGGGAAGGATTAAGCAGATTAAGACCCAAGTTGAAGAGACGACAAGCGAATATGACAGGGAGAAGCTCCAGGAGAGGCTTGCAAAGTTAGCAGGTGGGGTAGCATTAATAAGGGTAGGAGCAGCGACAGAGACTGATATGAAGAACAAGAAGGCGCTTGTAGAGGATGCGTTACATGCGACAAGGGCGGCAGTTGAGGAGGGAATAGTAGCTGGAGGGGGAGTGACGTATATCAGGGGTATAAAGGCGCTCGACGCACTAGAGATAGAAGACCAGGAGGAAAAAGCTGGCGTAAATATCGTGAAAAGGGCTCTTGAGGAACCGTTAAGAGAGATAGCGAGTAACGCAGGCTGGGATGGTTCAATAGTGGTGGAGAAGATAAGGGAGGGGAAGGGGTCCTATGGGTTTGACGCAGCGAGGTTAGAGTATTGTGATTTGGTGGAAGCGGGGATACTAGACCCGACGAAGGTAGCTAGGGTAGCGCTACAGAACGCATCGAGTGTAGCGGGACTCCTCCTTACAACGGAGGCTCTTGTGGCTGAAAAACCTAAAAAGAAAGAGGATCTTGGCCCAGGCGCAATGCCACCCGGCGGCATGGGAGATTTTTAAGAGGGGTTAATTGAAAAAAAAACAGTAAGCGGGCTTCTCATATCGAGAGCCCGCTTTTTTGTTTCTTCTGCAGGATGCAGGATACATGATACATGCATCGTGCATCATGAACCATGCAATCTTTCTTGCATAGCCCCTATAGCCATGTTATCTTTCCCATCTAGATGCTTAATTTTCCTTTCTTGAAACCTCAAATCAACAAAATGGTTGAGGAAAAGAAGAATTTTGAGGGGAAATTTCTCGAAAAAATAAGCCTCGCCCAGGCTGAGCTTGAGCTAAGGTCAAGGCAGTGGGAAGAACTCTCTAAGAAGGTAAAACTAAGCAAAACATCTTGGCTTTTACCTGGTATTTTCTCTCCTCTTAATACTAAATATCCACTTCCGTCCCGTCCTTCAGGCTACACCGTTGTTGCTTCTGACGGCTCTCAGATTTTTCCAGATAGACATGAGGCGCTTCCCTGCTTCTTGATTAATATTGGATCAGTAATTCTTCAATATGGGATAGGCGGAAAGGCTCAACTCAAGTCATATCCCAAATTTTTTTATGGAGATGAGGATAGGCTTACAACATGGGATGGAAGAAGGATTCCAGCAGATAGCGCGGTAATATCGGAAAAGAGAGCGGTAATGGAGTTTGAGGAGATTATTAGGCTTCATGAGGTTTGCGAAGATAAGGATAACGTCCTTGCGCTTTGTGACGGGACCCTAATTTTCTGGAGGCTCGAAGGAGCCCCTCTAGATTTTAAGGCTGAGATTATGAACTCATTTCTTAATGTGATGGATAGGCTGAAAACCATGAAGGTTCCGATAGCAGGTTATATTAGCTATCCTGGGAGTATTGATATAATAAACGCCCTTCGTGTAGGGCTATGCCCAGAGGAGGTAAGCTACTGCGCTCAGTGTCCTTATACGGATCTTCCTGAGCTTCCATGTGCTCCTATTCAAGGCGTGAGCGATAGAGTTTTATTCTCTAGAGTTCTTGAGCCTGGTGAAAGGTCTTGCTTATTTGAAAGCTCTTCTAGGATACTTGAGCTTTATGGAGAACATACTATCTTCTTTTTCTATCTCAACGTTGGCGAAGAGATTTCGAGGGTAGAAATCCCGAAATGGGTTGCCCAGGATAACAGCCTTCTTAACCTTGTTCATACACTTGTGTTTGACCAGGCAAAAAAAGGGGATGGGTATCCAGCCGCCCTCATAGAAGCCCACGAACAGGCTGTGGTTAAAGGTAAAGATAGGGATTTCTTTTATGAACTTGTTAAAGAGGCATTAGTCAGGTCCGATTTTAAAGTAACTCTTTCAAGAAAAGGTCTGTCTAAACGGAGCCCCGGAATTTAATGAGACATGTAGGAGAGGTTGTAGAATCAAGCACAAGGGTATTTATTGCCCGTTCCCAGGATGTAGGGGAGTCGCCTTCTTTTGGTTGTTTTGTGAAAACTGTTTCAAAACCGGTTGTTTATGGTTTAGTTTATGAAATCCTTACGGAGAGTAAGGAGCCTGGGAGAAAACCGAATGCCTATGGCATGACAATGGATGAATTACGACGTGAGCAACCTCATATATTCGAGCTTTTAAAGACGGAGTTTCACGTTCTAATTACTGCCTACGCTGAGGGAGAGAAGATAAGATTTTCTCTTCCACCGCTTCCACCCCCTATTCACACGTTTGTGCATGAATGCAATAATAATGAGGTGGAGAGACTCACATCAGAAGATTTTTTTCTAAGAACCATTATTTCTTCAGCTAACATACCGATAGACGAGCTTCTCATATCATCCCTTCGTTACGCTCAAGATGCCAGAAAGAATGATAGGGATTATATAGTTAGAATGGGAAAGAGCCTTGCGAGGATTTTTAAGGATGATTATGAAAGGTTGAGCTCGGTTTTAAGACGGGTGGTTTAAGCGCATTATCCTAGGATTTTAACAACTTTATTATAGAATCCCTCCTCTAGTTCTCCTATCTCTTTTGCCATCGTAGAAGCCTTTTTGAATAGGTGGTCGTCTTTTTCATTATCACTTATCTTTTTAAGCAACATTGACATTTCGCTCCATTTATTTCCCATTAAATTCATGTAATCAGAAAACTTATATCCCTTTAAGGCAGGGGTTATCTTCTCTCCTTCTTTTAGAAAATCCCTGTAGAGCCATCTAAAACCCCCTCCTCCTGTACCCCTTTTCTCAATCACCTGGTATGCAAACCTAGCGCACCACTTCCAGTCAGGCGCATCTGCCCAGCTTGGAAGATCTTCCGCCCAATGCTTTATCATCTTTACCCCCGACTCACCCCTGAGACTCCTTGCACCTTTTATCATAGATTTTGCGTTTCTCAGGATTGCTTCTGGAATGAGCTCATCTAAAGACGGGATTGGTTTTTTTAAATTTACTTCAAACCAGTTGTTGTCTAGAGGAAAAGGCATGGCTTTAGAGGACCTTCCCTTTTTGAAGTTCTCGTAAGGAACCGGCTTTAGTCCCTCAAAGCCGGTATCCGCAAGGAAAACCATTTCCGTTTGATCATCATAACCCCATACTGATACAACATGGCCCGGGAAGTGTGTGGAAGACTTGTAGTAGTTCAGGTAGAAAATATCAGTCTGAATTAAAATCGGAACGTCCTCATTTATCCATTCCTTTGCCATTTCGAAAGCCTTATCATCATCCGGTTCATATTTCCATGAGATAGGTTTGTCAACTAAACTGAAGAAATTTGGCTCCATCTCAGGACCCCTGAGATGTATTATTTTTGTGGGGCTCATATCTTCCCCCTTAGTGTAGAAAAACCCTAGCCCACCCCCAAGACCAAAGCACATTGATTCTGAGAGATTATATCCCCAGTATGTAATTACATCTCTAAGCGCAACGGAACCGCAGTGTAAGCCGGGGATATGAACCCATTTTTCAATGATCTTTTTCATCAAGGTTAGTTTACCATAGTCAAAGAACCTGAATCTTCTTATAACTCGCTTTTTATCCTGCTTGAAGCAATCTGACACTGCGTGGCATTCCGAAGCGAGGAATCTCAACGTAGGGAAAGCATATATGCGTTCCCTACAATTTTTTGTACGTATTATTATAAGACCATACCCTGAAGCTTCGAGTGTTATTGATTTCTAGCGCTTAAATCATGCAATAATAAAATTTGCATATAATCCCCCCTCGGTTATAAACCGTTTATGTGCATATGTGTTGAGACGAAAGAAAAGATTAAAAAATCCTTTGACTTCTTTGTCTAAATTGGGTGTAATTATCTAAATTTTTTAACTCAATATGGCGCATTCAAGGGGAGTGCCCTATACGTCAATTTAGAAATCTATAGATAAAAAGGTAAAGGGATGAGACATGTAATCTTATTTAGCCTTTCTATTTTCAGCATATTTCTATATTCTTGCGGTGTTGACGAGGTTATACCAAATTCCTCAGGAGGGGTTGATGGTATGATTACACTAGAAGAAGCCGAAGCTCAGGATTACAATCTGATGACTCCTGGATATGATATCCAAGTCGCTATAAGAGAGGATGTAAATGCGGATGTAGATAACATTCTTGACATACTAGACGAAAGGGCGGCTGACTTTTTAGAATGTCAATTTATGATGAATCCGGATATAGGTGCTCAGGAGTTTCAGATTCCAAGTGGGGATAAAGTGCCTCCACTCTCAGAGCTAAGGGTATTTGTAGTACCCATTAATTTTGAATGCGACGCTGTAGATAAGAATGTATGTGCAGGAATCTATTACTTTAGCGCTGATTTAATAATAATTGCAAAAGAGGGTTTTGCAAGATGCGGAACATTGCCTCTTTGGAAGCATGAGGTTGGCCACCGGTATGGCATGGCTGCGGACCATAGCAATCAAAGTGACTTTGAACCTTGTATTGATCCGCCTGACTGCCCTATTGATTTGATTGATATTGTACTTTGATTAATTAAAGAAATTTTTTAAACTTTTCTATTGTCAATCCAACATCTTTGATAATTCGGGCTTATGTGCCCTTTTTAACTGTCTTGTGTGCAGGTACGGTTAGCTTGACAATACGAGTTTGACTTCTTTTCTGCAACCTTATATGACTTCCTCGTTGTCTAACCACTATAAACCCAGCTTTTTGTAAAGCTTTAATAATTTCAGTATAGGAAAGACTTGGAATTCCGTTCAAATCGTAATCTCTTTAACAATGCGGCTTTCCGTTATAAACATTTCACCTTCGATTGACTCTAAATAGAGTTCTATTGCTTCTTTAATATTAGCCAGCGCTTCTTCTTCCGTATCTCCTTCGCTGATACATCCAGGAAGAGAAGGTGCATATACAATATATCCTCCTTCTTCAGCAGGTTCTAAAATCACTTTGATTTGCACTGTTTTCTCCTTTAAAGGTGATTTAAGTTTTTTAATTCTTACATAAATGCTAACATCATTTAATCAACTAGAGAAATACCTAATTCTCTTCGGGGAATTGAAACTCTGGGATTATACCCATGAGCATTACACCGGCTTTGAGTAGAAAACCTTCTAATTCCCTTCGGGGAGTTGAAACACAGCCTGCACAATAGCCATTTTAAAGGCGTGTTTACAGTAGAAAACTTTCTAATTCCCTTCGGGGAATTGCGACGACATATCTGCATAGAGCGTGTAATTAGAAGAAAGCGTGTAGAAGAGCCTCTAATTCCCTTCAGGGAGTTGAAACGATAGGTGACAGCAACAAGCGAAACTTGTTACCTACCCCTAAGGAAACTTTTTAATTCTAGTCGCAGAATTACGGCTCTTTATCAGTTGTTCTAGTAATTCTTACACACATAGAGGTAGAAAATTCTAACGCCCTCTTAGAATCTGCAATTACACATAGAAAAGATTAGCGGGAATGATAAATGATTGACTGAGGTTTTAATGAATAGTATTCTAGGGAATAATGCTAGAAAGTGCTTAATAGGTTGAAACTAAGAGATTCCTCGCTGCGCTCGGAATGACAAGCGAGAGAAAGTTAAGCTTGATCTTTTTAAAGTGATTTTATAATGCCTAAAGCTCTTATAGTTTCCCTTGCTTAAGCACTCATGCTCTTTGGCAGACCCTGGGATACACTCTCACACATTCTCGTAGATGAACAATTGGAGAAAGCCTCCTTTCTGCATACGAGGAGTTTGTAGAAACTAGAGATACACGAACAATCGAGCAATACATTAAAAAGGCGCGGTCAGATGAGGAGATAACCTTTGTTGTGGAACTCCCGAGAAGGGTAGAGGGGGATGTGAGAATTCAACTTGGAAGACCTGTCGAATATCTGGTTTCGTCCTTGAGGGACATTGCCCCCTGTGAATTTCCCTATTTAGCAAGAAGGCTGTCTGGTTTTATTCAAACGATAAACACCGTTAATAAGGGTGCGACAATCCATCTTGTTCTATCCATGCCAGTTGTCTTGGGATTTCAAATCGGGCAACATGTAGGGCTTTCGCATTACGATATACAACTTTATCATTTTGAGAAAGGTGGATACGTTAAAGTGCCTTCGGTTAAAAGGTGATAAGGGTAGAGACATGCCATGGCATGTCTCTGCAATATCTAGGTAAATGTTAATGTGGGATGAGCTTCTTTCTGTATCATTAGTCTCAGAAATCGTTTTCTGTCCTCGAAACTTCTACTACCGCGCATGCGAGGGGGTAGAGGGAACGAATAAATTTCTTCTTGAAGGTGTGCTTCGGGATAATAACTTTAAAGAGAAATTTGGTGGAATGTATAGCGGATAAAGAAGAAGACAGTATAATCTACTATGAGCTTTGTCTTAGGTGCAGTGATAGGATGGTAAGAGTCGGAAAAAGAAAAAGGGTTGTTCTCGACGACGTGGTTGTAGTTTAGAGTCAAGCAGTATTGAAGTTGTTCACTGTCTTGAAATCATTATAATCTTTTTATATGTTCGACCTTAACGGTTAATCTCCGCTCTCAGACCTATACCACTTTCAGGTTGATTTGCAGAGGTGGTTGGTTTATGTTATCTCCAATAAATTATTGTAAATGAGATAGGCTTGAGTCAGGATTTTATTAAGACTCTATTATTGATTGGAGAAAACTATGGAATATAGAAGGCTTGGTAATTCTGATTTAAGTCTATCGGTTATAGGATTTGGATGTTGGGCGATGGGTGGAAGTTGGGGGAAAACGGATGATAGGGAATCAATTGCCGCCGCAAGGCGCGCGCTAGACTTAGGCATTAATTTTTTTGATACTGCCGACATCTATGGGTTTGGGCACTCGGAGAAGGTTCTTGCCGAGGCTCTTGGTCCCAGAAGAAAGGATGTTGTTATAGGGACTAAGGCAGGGCTTGCCTGGGATGAGCACGGCTGCATGTTTCGCTCAAGCACAAAATATCATATCATGAACGCAGTTGAGGCGAGCTTGAAACGACTTAAAACAGATTATATAGACCTATATCAGATCCACTGGCCTGATTACCATACGCCTTTTGAGATTACGATGAGGACAATGGATGAATTAGTAAAATCAGGCAAGGTTCGCTACGTCGGTGTTTCAAATTTTACAGTAAAGCAGATGAAAGAATGTATGAAGATAAAGCCTATCCACTCGCTTCAACCCCCGTACAATATGCTCATGAGGGGTATTGAAAAGGACTCACTTCCTTTTTGCCTGAAAAGCGGTATCGGCGTTGTCGCTTACGGTCCGCTTGCTTATGGACTATTGACGGGGAAATTTACAAAAGATACAAGCTTTCCCAAAGACGATTGGCGCTCAGGAGAGCTTTTCCCTGACCCTGGCGATTGGCAAGAACATATTGATCTATTTCACGGAAAACAATTTAGAAGAAATCTACAAATCGTTGAGAAGCTGAAGAAGGTTGCTAATAGGCTTGGAAAATCTGTAGGTCAGTTGGCAATCGCCTGGGTTTTATCTAACCCTGCCATAACATCGGCGATAGTCGGCGCGAAACGCCCCTCGCAACTCGAAGAGAATGTCGGAGGCGTTGATTTGAGGCTTGCTAAACAGGATCTCAGAGAGATTGATGAAATTCTAACTAAGACTTCTTGAGGGATTGTTGAGAGCTGCGTGGCTTTCATGCACCACCGATATAAGGCTGAGTTGAGATTCTTCAAAATTTTGCCTTCATCGTTTTTTATAGACGCTAAATACCCTGAGGAGGTTTGAATATGAGGAACTCAGAGAAGAAACTACCAAACGACCTTATTGGTGCTGCTGGAGTTCACTTTGTAGTGTCAGAGCTTACTCTACGAGGTTTAATTGCATTGCCAACAATTCGCAATACGCCAGGTATAGATGTCCTTGTTAGTGAGCCTGACGGTAGTGCTCAAGCGAGTCTACAGGTCAAAACATCTCTGAAAAATGTTAACTTTTGGCCAACTTCTAAACCTGAAAAATGTCTTATAGGGCCACGTAGTTTTTATGTTTTCCTAAGGTATATTTCACCAGAAAAGAGATTTGAAGCATTTTTGGAGAGCGGCGAAAGAGTTGCAAGACAGGTTAGAAGAAATCTAGAGGAATATGAGAGATTGGGACGCAGAGAATTTCCATATTGGGCACTGCCTTCTAATAATGAAGGGATACAGCAACTTAGCGAAAGATGGAAAACATGGCGTCCCCCTGCAATTTGAGATAGAGAAATCAAAAAGATTATTACGATAAAGGAGAAACCATAATGTCAAAGTACATTAATTTTCTAAAGGGTATTTTTCTTCTGTCTATAGTACTGCTTAGTAGCTGGGCATATGCCCAATCTGACAAGTATGAGAAAAATACACTCGAGGTGACAGGGAGGGGGGAGATAAAAATAAAACCTGATACGGCTTATCTCAGGCTTTCTGTTGAGACCACGGCAAAGAAGGCATCAGATGCTGTTAAAGAGAATGCCGAGAAAATGAAAACGGTAATAGATAAGCTCAAATCCCAAATAGGCAAGGGTGATAAGATTTCAACCACAGGGTATCAGTTGTATCCGTTATACGATTACAATGATAAGACAAAAAAGACTGAGTTAACCGGATATAGAGCCACTAACGAGGTAGTTGTTGAGACTAAAAATTTGAATGACCTCGGAAAGCTTATTGATTCTGCAACTCAGGTTGGCGCAAACAGAATTGAGAATTTGAGCTTTGGCAGTGATAAAAAAGAACAGTACAGAAAGGAGGCTTTAGCCAAAGCCGTAAAGGATGCAAAAGAAACCGCGGAAATCGTTGCCGGAGCATCTGGGCTGAAGATAGTAAAGATTCTTAAAATCTCGCCTTCTTATGAAATTCCAGTGCCGGTATATAGAGACTTTGGCGCTCAGAAATTAGCCGCTATGGAGGCGGCTCCAACCCCAATTGAGCCAGGTGAGCTTACTGTAAGCGCTACAGTCAATGTAGTGTATGAGATACAGTGAAATTTATAGTTAGCCACGGCGGTTACAGAGAGGATTTGCTAAGAGACATTCTTTAAGCTCTGTGTTCTCTGTTGCCAAATAGGTTTTAATTGGGCTTGCACTTTTCACAGGTGCATCGCCTTCTTAAAAACTCAAAAGGATATATTCCTGTTTCATGGCCGTCATTCCATTTAAACCTGATTGCATAAAGTCCTACCGGATCAATTCTATCAGGTTTTATCTGTAGATTCTTTAAGGGCGTTTCAAGAGGAATGATGCGTTTAAAAGGTGTTTTACCCTTCTTACCCCTTTCGCCAGATTGTCTAAGCTCGTTGCATGTAGCACATGGGCATAGCTGCCTCAGTTCTTCATAAAGGTATATGCTTTCGTGCTCATCTTCCCAGATAATCATGAGCGCTGAATCACTGAATTCAAGGACCTCTTTTGGTTTCACGTTTAATGATTCACCTTATCCTTGTAAATTTTAATGGCATGTGCAGCATGGGTAAGAGTAGAAACCTCTTTTGAAAATTTATGAAAGTATTCGACTATAACCCTAGCTGTTACATTTGCTATACGATTAACCCAATCTTGAGACAGTGTTTTGGGAGGCAAATACTGTATGAGCCAGTCAAGGGTATGCCCCGTAGCATAAAGGATTTCTCTCGGTTTTAGAAATATGACTCCTATAAGCTGTTCCATGGCTAATTTGAAATCTTTTAGATTTCTTGGAATCGGGTTTGACTTGAACCACAAGCGGGGAATAGACCCATCTTCTCGCTGTAGCTTTTTCACGAGCTGGATTCCTGTCTCGAGCCTTTCATATGCCTCCCTCCATGGGCTTCGTAGCATATGGGGAGTAATTCCAGTATTTTCAATATATCTTGTTAAGGCAACCGCGATACCCTCCATGACATGTGTTCCAAAGCATGAGCCATACCCCAATTCCAGTTCATTTGTATATGCTACTATATCCTCGATACTGACTTCTTCTCCATTAATATTCTTCCATGAACCCATAGGCAGGTACCTTGCAAAGGAGGTAAGTACCCAACTAGGTTCTTCCTTAATTTCTCTCAATTTATTTGGAAAGGTATGAAGCATTGCCCTTTTGAGCGCCTTTCTTAGCGGATATTCATTCCCAAGATTGGTGACTACTTTAGTAGAATCCAGGTCAATACCTATTGTAGAAAACTCTCCAAGAAATAGATTTTGGTGTATCTCAGCTTCCAATCCATTTTCTTTTTCTATGAAATAGGGATAACCACTTTTGTCCTCCCTTACTATGCCTCCCTTAATCGGATACCACTCCACGTTTGTTCCATGAAGTAGAAAATCCAGGGCATTAATTTTATTATCCCAAGGGTCTCTGATTTTGAAATCAGTTCCGTTCGCTAAAATGCCGTGCTGAATTTCCCAAGGATGGTGGCTAGTAGTCAGATCGAGTTCTTTAACTAGATCTATGGCTTTATCTATATAACTGGTCATCGTTATTTAATTTGCGGCTTTTTAGGAATAAAGTAAAGATTGAACATAAAGGATATCCTTATTATTCTATTATGCTCTTAAATCCTTCGGTATTTTAATTATCAAATTCTCCGTAGAGACGACCCGGTGGGTCGTCTCTACAGTAGGGTTCACATTAAACTGTCATAGTGGTACATTCACCTTCACCCAATTTAATTGATCTTAAGAGCAAGAGAGCTTTTTAACTTATTGGTTTAACC
>JAKEHC010000093.1 GCA_022615255.1 Candidatus Dadabacteria bacterium
CTAGGATTGGGGGCTGGCATTGCTGTAGGCGCCGCAGTTGCGAGTTTACCTACAACATATACCACGGTTTATGTAGAAGGGAATCCCTACTACTACTCAAGCGGGGTTTATTACGCAACACAGGGTACGCAATATGTCATTGTACCTCCCCCGCCTGGAGCAGTAGTCAGTACACTCCCCTCTTCCTGCACTACTGTCTTTTCCGTAACTGCTGCATATTCTGATTGCGGTGGCGTCTTCTACGCAATCGTAGAGAACGGCTACAAGGTTATACCACCACCTGTAGGTGTGACTGTAACATCGTTGCCAAACGGAGCTAAATCCAAAGTCATTAACGGCACTACATACTTTACGTTTGGAGGGGCATATTATCAACCCTTTTATGGCGGAAGCGACATGGTTTACACGATTGTGGAGAATCCGAGTGGGGGATGAAACTTGTTTGTAAATTTACTAATTAATGATTCTAGAGGGTACTCATAAATCACCATGTCGTTCTGAGCGTAGCAAAGAATCTAATGGGGGAACCTCAATTACTTGAGATTCTTCAGTCGCTGATCTTATCATGAGCATGGTCGAATGGCTCCTTCAGAATGACAGCATAAGCATTTCTGAGACTGCTTCTAAGAAAAAGTTATAACAAGGAGGGTAGTACAATGAAAAAGATTTTAATAGTAGGGCTAATTTTATTTGCCGGATGTGCCGGAGCTACTAATTCATCTAAGCAAGATACTGGTCAATTTGACCCGGAGACATGCAAAAATATCCCTTTAGGCATGGAGGAATATCAAGCGCTTGGGGGGAAAGGAAAACTGATAAAGTGCTCAGACTTAGAAAGATGTGCAGCATATTACGGGGGACAAACCCCTCCGAATATTCCTTGTGAATAGAGTTTATTAGATTCAAGGAAATAGGGATTAAGTTGTCATGAAGAAGGTGTCGTCGCTTTTGGTTGGGTTATTGGTCACCTCAATTGCGCGAATTGGATGACACTAAGTCGTATCAAATATAATTTCAGATTCTGCTTAGTCAAGGTGAATCCTATCAAATCCGGTTGAAGACTATACGTTAGCCATGCTAATCAAAGCCAAAAGTCACCCGGTGAATGAATGTAGAGGCGAAGGCAATTCGACCCTGCTGACCTATCCCAGTTCTTGCAGAACATACAATGTATATCCAGATACGGTATCAGGTGTACTATATGCAGAAAAAAGGTGGAACAAATGAAAAAAACTTTGTTATTTCTCATTGTACTATGCACTGTAATGAATCTGTTAACAGATAGGGTTGTCCATGCCGAGGGGCAATCTAATACAGGCGATTCCTCAACAAGCGCCGCTTCAACAGAAAGTTCCAGCCAAATGAGCGAGGATGAACTTACCAGACAACTTTCAAACCCTGTCTCGAGTGTATGGAGCCTGACATTCCAGTTCAACAATTTTTTTCTTGACGGTGAGCCATCGGATAAAACACGTATCAACAGCCTTTTGAACTTCCAGCCTGTTTTACCCCTTCATCTTACCAAGGACTTGAATCTGATAGTTCGTCCTGTTTTACCCTTTATTTTTACTTCACCAGTCTTCACCCAAGGAGAGGGATTTGATCAGAAAGGGGGTTTTGGTGATATGGCTTTTGTACCTTTTCTGTCACCTGCAAATTCAGGAAATTGGATATTAGGAGTTGGGCCGTCTTTCATTTTCCCGACTGCTTCTAACAAGGGGCTTGGTCAGGGAAAGTGGCAAGCAGGACCGGCTGGCGTGATTGGGTATTATACTAAAAAATGGTTGGCTCTTGTCTTTCCACAGCAGTGGTGGTCATATGCGGGTGATGACAGTCGCCCGGATGTCAGCCAGGCTAATATACAGTATGCTATTTTCCGTTTTTTCCACGGTGGTTGGCAAGTCGGAATGGCTCCAAACATCCTTATAGACTGGAAGGCTGAAGATAAAAACAAGGTGACCTTCCCAGTTGGTCTCGGTGTCGGCAAGACGGTGAAGTTCGGCAAGTTACCTGTAAATTTTCAAATACAAGGTCAGTGGATGCCCTGGCACCCTGATGATTTCGGACAGAGATGGAATATTCAATTGGTGATAAAACCGGTTATTCCATCCCTCATTCCAGGAACCCTTTTTTAGTGAGCATTGAAGATGATTTTAAGAAGGTGTTTGCATTTGAAGGCTATTGATTAAGTTCGAGGAGAGATAGGAGGATATAAACCTATGAGAGAAATTATTACAGTCATACCAATTCTATCAGGTAAAAGTTCATTCGGAAGGATGGTTGTCATTGCTAGCGATAGCGAAGCAATCTCGTCTTTTTGGGGATCGCTCCGTCCCCTTCGTTTTACTCAAAGTCCTCTCAATGACAGCCTTAATTATGCACAATCAACAAATCGAATTGTTATTAAACATTGTAAGACTAAAACAGAAAAAGAAGCCGGTTGTCACAATCCACTTCTTTCTTTCAAAAGAATAATGACTCCTATTATTTGTGACCTTAACGATCGCTTTACTGATGTTTGGTTTTAACAGCCGATCGGCTTTTAGTCAATGTGATGAATCATGCTTGCAAGAACAGAAGATTTCCCAAATTAAAATCTCTTCTGCAGGATTAGATGAAGAACATTGGGAATCCGCCACCTCTTATTTTGAACCTAAAGGGATGACAGGACTTAATCGAAACCTTTTAGTCTCCGGTGTCTATGGAGTATCAAATGAGCATAAGCCTGGTGTTTTTGCCAACGATAGACTAAGTATATCTCCAGACGTGTCGGATTTAGTTGCGCTTAACGATATAGATTCGACTGATACCGTTGGAGGAAACTCTGGTGATTTTTATGCGGCAAATGACGAGGAAACTAATCCCAGCACTCACAACTCTAATCCAAAGGATTGGGAGTTCATAATAATATCCTATCTATGGATGCTCGGGATTAAAGGAGATGTAGGAGTTGAGCGCATAACGACCGACGTAGATGCTAGTTTTTCTGACCTTGCCAAAAACCTTGATTTTGCAGCAGAGGCTCATATTGAGGTGTGGAAGCGTAATTTCGGTATGTTTATTGATTTTACTTATTCGAAGTTATCTAATAGTGAAGGAGTTACGCTCCAAAGGATTCCGGCTTCTTTTAATATTAATTTGGATGCCTACTTCCTTCTATTGGAAGTTGGCGGATTATATAGAGTAGGCACCTGGCCCGTCGGAAGTCCTTACAATAATTTCGTCCAAAAAGCAAAGCCAAATGTTACCTTAGAGCTACTTGCCGGCGGTCGCTACTGGTATCTAAAAACCGATTTAGATATCAAAGGTCCCCTTGGGATTTTACCTCCGGAAGTAGACGCTTCTGAGCAATGGTTAGATTTATTTGTAGGTGCGAGGGTTAAATTAGAATTAATTAAGAAGCTGCAGTTTCATCTTAGAAGCGACATAGGAGGCTTCGGTGCTAGTTTTTCATCCGACATTTCATGGAATATAGCAGCTTACCTCGGATATGAATTACCTTGGTATAGAATAACCCCAATCATCGGATACCGAGCACTATACGTTGACTATGAGAATGGCAGCGGCAATGACCGCTTTGAGTATAAAACATGGACATATGGACCTCAGATTGGGATTGCATTCATCTTCTGAAAAGATGATTGATTTTAAAATAATGTTCTACTCGTACATGAAGGAATGTTGGTAGATATAATTATATGAATAAGAACATATCTACGAATTTACTTAAATTATTAAGAAAGTATAATCTGTTCTAATCATGACCTAAGAAATGAATTAATAAATAGCTCAAGGAGGCAAAATGGCTGACTACGGTTTTCTTTATATAATTGGTGCTTCTTACCACACTGAAAGGCAGGTATATAAAGTAGACATCGGGTACATGGATAAAGATGAAGAGGTTAAGGGACGTTTTATCACTATTAATATAATGGTGAATGTACCAAATCACAAAACTGACGAAAGCCAAATTAAAGAACTTGCGATAAGCAAAGCAAGAAAGATATTAGAGTTAGCTTCCAAAGCCCCGGTGGGGGAGGGCGAGTAAATGGCTAATTGCAGATTATATCTGCTTATTTATTATTTCTATTAATGTTTGCGCTAGCGTTTCCTCAGGGGGTTTATCCGTGCTTACAACGATATGCCTCTCTCTTGGAAGCTCATCTGGCTCTTCAAAACCCTCTCTAAATCTCTCAAATATCTCCCACCTCGCGTCAGATACCGATTTCCCTTCAATTTCCCTATTTATAAGCCTTTTTCTTAAGGTCTCTTCGCCTGCTTTAGTTTCTATGAAGCAATATGGTACCCCCAGTGCTTCCGCCTCGTGAAGAATCATTTCCCTGAACCCCCTTTTCGAAAAGCTTGCATCAATGATAACTATCCTTCCCGACTCGATTACCCTCCTTCCTCTAGTTAATAGCTCCCTGTAAGTTATATCGGTAACATTTGGAGAGTAAATCCCTTTATCAAATTCCTCATATTTCCTCTCAGTTGGTTCCACGCCCATGATTTCTTTTCTCACCTCGTCTGAAGAAATAACCTTGCAAGAAAGCTCTCGAGAGAGCGCATGAGCAAGCGTGCTCTTCCCAGTTCCTATAAGGCCAAAGGTCACAATAAGGGCGGGCTTAGAGCCGAAAAGCGCATATCTTAGAGCAAGCCTAAAATACCTTTTTGCCTTTTCTTCTGAAGCATTTCTTTCTTCAGCCGGAATCTCTGGCTCAGTGCTTCTTATGCTTTCTACCTTGCCTCTCACGTATGCCCTATAGCATTTGTAAAAATCAATCATCTCGAAGATCGTTTCATCTTTCATCCTTTTTGAGATTTCATGCACGATGAAATTTGCAAGGTCGCAATGACCGTTAAAATCCAGATCCATTCCCAAAAAGGCTATATCTGAGGCGATGTCTATGTATCTAAACCTCTCATTAAATTCTATACAGTCATATATGCAAATGTCTTCGGGACTCAGGTTTATGTGCTCAAGGTGAAGGTCTCCGTGACAGTCCCTGATAAATCCCTTTTCTATTCTCTTATTAAAAAGAGGGGATTTTTTTTCAAAAAACTTGTTGTTATATAACTTAATAGCGTCATAAGCGGCTTTTGAGATCGTCTTCCCAATGAACCTCTCTGAAAGGGAAAAATTTTCATCAATGTTTATCTTCACCCTCTCTGGTCTACCGAAATCGCTTATAAACTCAGTTACAGGTTGCTTATTATAAAACTCAACCAGTTTTTCCACGACGTTAACCAAATCTTCCTTAGTAACCTTCCCTCTTATAAGTAGATTCTTAAGAAAATACCTCTCGGGTAGCTTTCTCATTTTCACTGCGTATTCGACAGTTTCGTCACCTTTTCCGAATACAAAATCACCGTCTTTGATGGATATCTCTTCCACTCCAAGATACGCCTCGCATATTCTACTATTCAGCTCGACCTCCTTTTCGCAGAAATGCTTTCTCTTTTCAAGAGTTGAAAAATCTAAGAAGCCAAAATTCACAGGTTTTTTTATCTTGTATACATACGGGGGAACTATAAAGACATGAGATGCATGAGTCTGCACGTGTCTCAGATATCTTGGCTTATGCGGGTAAGAAGACTGGTTTAAAAGGAATTCAATTAGGCGAGGGTGCTCATCTTTCTCTCGTTCCTTCTTCATTCGCACTCTATGGTTTAAGAGCCAATACCGAACAATGGGATTCCTGAATTACCTTTTCCGTTACGCTTCCTAAAATTAACCTTTTGATTCCTTTCCTCCCGTGTGTGTTGGTAACTGTCAAGTCTATGTTATTACTGGATGCATAATTGGCTATGGAAAGGGCTGTGTTCAAGCCATGAATTGCCTCTGTTTTAATTTCAGATCTTACTCCAAGCTTGATCTTCAACTTTTCAACCCTCTTCTTGAGTTCGGCGGAAGCATACGGTATCAGATTTTCCAAAAGATTGTAAGGGATTTCGAAATCAAAGCTCTCTAGTCTGACAATGTGTAGAACTGAAAGATTTGCGTTTAGCGTGTTAGCCAACTCTATCGCATATTCAAGGGCGGAGTCATCCTTTTCGGATATGTCTAGTGGAACGAGAATGTTTTTTATTTCCACTGTTTCCTTCTCGTTCCTCTTCTTTACTGCAAGAACAGGTATATGGGATTCCTTGAGAACCCTTAGAGTCGTGCTTCCAATGAGCATCCTATCTATTAGCCCATGTCCCCGTTTGCCCATGACTATAAGGTCGGATTTTTCATCACTGGCGAGCCCTACAATGTCCTTAGCTGGGTCTCCTTTTAAAACCATTCCTTTGAAACGAAGCCCTTGATTAGCTAATTCGGCTTCGATCGAGTTTAACCTTGTTTGACGGTCCTTCTCGGCCTTTTCCATCATGCTATAGAATATCTCGCTCTCAGCATGAGGGTAGTTTATGTACATAGACATAATATGCATTACGCTTACGTAAACACCCGTTATCTCGGAGCCGAATTTCTCGGCTAGAAAAACAGCATGGTTTAGTGCCTCAAGAGATTCCTTCGAGCCATCGTATGCCCAGACAATCTTTTCTATCTTCATTTTAGCCTCTACGTAGTATGCAACAATTTTCAGCCGATGTTAAGGATTTCGTTTTAGGGGTTTGTTGGTCGTTCCTTTCCTGCTGGCGGCATTGGGCAAGGCACGGGTTTTACGCGCAGTGTTAATTAAATTCAAGCAGGATCGAGTTTCCAAAAAAGCCTAAGGAGACATGGTTACAACGGGACAGGATGCTTCTTGAATGACCTTCTCGGCAACGCTGCCAATAAAATCCTCTTTGAATTTCCCGCCACCATAGCTCATCATAACTATCAAATCTATGTTCCTTTCATCAGCGAATTTAACTATTCCCCTCCAGGCATTCTTAGCCACCTCTGCAGACGCCTCTATATTTTCCTTTATATTAACCTTTCCCATGCTCTCCACAATCTCCCTATACGAAAAACCCTTCATCTGCTCTGCTATCTCGAGTGGAAAGGCATGCTCCCCGACCTCGACTACGTTGAGTAGATAAATGATAGAGCCTAATGTCTTCGATAACAAAACTGCATAATCTAGGTCCTTTGACAGTCCGTGAGAGAGGTCTACAGGTACTAATATTCTTTTTATATCCAGACCCCTCTTGTCTTCCCTTGCTGTTAAAACCGGAAGCGAGGATCTCCTGAGAACCTTTAGTGCAGTGCCCCCTAGGATAGACTTCTCAACAGCTCTTCCCTTGCCCAGGGCGATAAGGTCTACGTTCTCTCTCTCAGCAATTTTAAGAATCTCTTTATATGGAATACCGCTCGTGATTTCGATCCTAAAGTCAATTCCCTTTACCTTTAAATCCTTTCCTATATCTTCGAGCGCCTTCCTCTCTTTTGATTTAGTTTCCTCAATCCATTTAATGAATCTATTTTTCTCATCTTGAGGAAACTTATCTACTACATCATAGTAATCGGGTATGGCAAATAAACTAAGTATTTGCGACTTAAACCTCTTGGCTAAAAGCTCTGCGTACTTGAGGGATTGGATTGAGTCTTTAGACCCATCAGAGGCCCATAGTATTTTATGTATCATTACCTAATCCTCCCTTTCGTTCATATTCCCTCGCTTATCCTGTTATTACTGTTTCTTTGTTTGCTTTATCATCCTTTCAGCCTCAAGCCAATCGTCTAGGTCTCTGCCGTGTTCTCGCCCTCTTTTTTCAAATAACTCATAAGCCCTCTTCTCAATCATCTCTTGAAGTGACTCCGTTTCCTTCTGAGCCTTTCTTTTAGGCTGTCCGGCGGTTTTCTCTCTTACCTTTGCCATTACTTTCCTCCCTCGTTTAAAGAAACTGCTCTATAGTTTGAAAACATAAACTAAATGGGTCTTACACCAATACCGGAGGCTATTATTATTCACACCTGACTCGATCATCAGAGTTAAAGGTCTAGTTTAATAAAAATAGGGAGCTTGCTTAGAAGGAGCCCCCTATCTTATGATTTTATTTAACCTCTACCTTAACCTCTTTTGGCTTGGATTCCTCAGCCTTAGGCAGGTGTATTTCGAGTACGCCATTCTTAAAACTCGCCTTTACTTTATCTGCCTTCACTTTGGCAGGTAGATTCAACATCCTTGAAAAACTACCGTACGACCTTTCTGCGTAATAGTAGTCTTCTTCCTTTACCTCTTCTTCCTTCTTCGTTTCACCCTTTATGGTGAGCGTGTTATTTGAGACAGAGATATTGATATTTTCCTTTTCAACGCCTGGGACCTCGGCCTTAACGATTATCTCATCCTTTTTGTCAAACATATCAACTGATGGAGAGATTTCTTGCAATTCTTTAAGCCTTCTCCAACTCGGGAATTTTCTCCACATGCGTGGCAGAAAGGGTTCTTCAAAGAAGTCTTCAAACCATCTCTCCATTTCCTTTGGGGGCGACCATTTAATAAGCGCCATGATACTTACCTCCTTTTTTAAATTACTTACACAGAATAAATATGCAAATGTTATGCCACTTGCAATTCGATTATTTATATATTGGTAAAAAGAAATTTAGGCTATATATCGAATTGATGGTTTTGTCAGATGTCTGAAAATAGGACAATGATTTAACTCGATAATTCTCTTTATTTGTAACACATCCCTGCCTATTATAAGGGGAGTGTAAGGGTGGAATTAGTAATTCCCACAACCAGAAGCATATTGAAATTTCAGATCTGTATCAAAGAGGGGTAATAACTCAAGACATTTCTATTTATTTTGTTGGTTTCATTACCAGGATTGAACAAGGGGCTTCCTGTATCACCTTTTCAGCAACGCTTCCTAACATAAGCTTCTTCATGCCTTTTCGCCCGTGTGTATTCATAACTATAATGTCTGGTTTCTCGTCCTCAGCATAACGAATAATTCCTAGGTAGGGGTTTATTGATTCTATTACCTTATGCTTAATCTTTACTTTATTACCTTCTTGGAAATGTATCTCAGCAATCTTATTTTTAAGTTCGCTATCGTGTAGACCCCTTATCTCGTTTAATACCTTTAATGGGAATTCATAAGGATATGAAATTAGCTCTAATACATAGATAACGGAAATAATTCCGTTAAATGTTCTGCCTAAAGAGACCGCATATTTTAAAGCCGTATCGAATTTCTCGGATACATCAAATGGCACGAGTATTTTTCTTATCCTTGTTATCGTTTTTTCTCTCCTGCCTTTCACAGCGAGTATGGGCAATCGAGATCTCTGTAGCACTTTAATTGTATTACTGCCTATTAACATTCTATCCTTAAGTCCCATGCCTCTTTTTCCCATCACAATGAAGTCCACCTTCTCTTCGTTAGAAACCTCGATAATCTTTTCATGTGGTGTCCCGGATAAAACCTTGAATGAGAATTTTAACCCCTCTCTCTCGAGTTCTTCCTGAACCCCTTCGAACATATTAAACCAGTTGGCTTTGATCGTGGTGTCTTCAGTCAGTCCTCTAATGTCTAATCTCTCGCCAAGAAGCCCCAAGAACCCTTTATCAATGGACTTGATAACATGAAGCCCTAAGATCTCTGAATTGAATGCTTTTGCGAAGATTTTTGCGTAGCTTAACGCTTCCTTAGATTCTCTTGATCCATCCGTTGTCCAAAGTATTTTATCTATGTTTACCATTTCTTATCCTCACTATTAAAATGAGATAAAAACAGTGCCAAGTCAGTCAATGATAACTGCATTGCTAATTATGTGACAAGATAAGGCTAGGCTGAGAGCCACATCTCTTTTAGGTGTCTTGGTAATTGAGCGGCAACGTCGTCCGCCTCGCCCTTCGTTATCTGTTCTTTAAGAACCTTAAAAACGGTGTTAGCCACCACTTCAGCCATGAGTATGCTCTCTAACCGCCCATCCATCATTATTCTTTCCAGGAACTCATCCTTGTGGAATTTTATCACCCCCTTTTCTTCGACCTCCTCCCACATCTCCTTTATACCGGATGGGAGTTGTGACATCAAATCTCTGCTTTCATTCTCGGTTAACCTGGCACTCAGAAGGTGAAAAACCACCTTGCAAAGCTCTTCTGCCCTTTCTCTTGCGTTTATGTGTGCGTACTCCTGAACCCTTTTTAAGAACTGTCCCTTATCCATCTTATCCCTCCTGAATAAAAATTGAGTTTTGCCTGTATACATAAAAACAAGCAATTTTTATACCACGAAGGGGATGAAGAAATCTATTTAAATTCTCCCCTTGAAAAGGGCGGTTAGAGGGGACTTCAACTATCATTGCGACCCCTGTAGGGGCTGAACACTGTTCAGCCCGGTTTGTCGAAGGGGAAGCAATCCCTCCGATTAAATCGGGGATCTAAACCGTGGGACAGGGGATTATCAATTTCAAGGTTGAGTTAAAAGGATAAAGGGTTGAGGTGCCGAGATGGGAATCACCTGTCTTATGGCAGGCTCACCTTGGTGATGCCAGATTGGTGTCTAGATTCTCTTGAGGGGCTATCCTCTTAAACACTGCTGACACAACGTGATCGCAACGTGAGCCGGCAAACTGGAATGACTGGGTAGTCACAGTCCCAATGCGTGAATAGAGCTCTTTGCGTAGTAAAGCCCGTGCCCTGTGTAAGCGGGTTTTGACGGCCTCTTCGCTGATATCGAGGCACTCAGCCGTCTCGGCTATGCTCATCTCTTCAACGTCTCTAAGCATAAAAACCGTACGATAGGCCTCAGGCAGTGTATCGACAGCGGCTTCCAACGCTGCACTTAGCTCCCGAGCGAGTACCTCCTGCTCAGGGTTTCGTGTTTTTGATGTAAATAAGCTCATGCTGTTTCCCTCCACTTCTTGTTCCGAGTCAATCTCTACAAACCGACTACGCCGGCGAAGGCGCGCGAAGGATTCATGCACTGCGATCTTGGTCAGCCAAGTTGAAAACTTGGCATCCCCAGCAAACTGGTTAAGGTGTGTGTAGCCACGGACTAAAGCATCTTGCACCACGTCTTCCGCTTCGCTGTCATCTCTCAGTATAGAGCGAGCAACGCGATAGAGTCGCTGATTGTAGCGCCGCATGAGTATTTCAAAAAGTGCAATCTCACCGGCGAGTACCTTCTTCACAACCTCTTCGTCGGGCATCGCGTCCGCATTTGCCTTAATGCACATCGTGACAACTGCCCTCTTTTAGTCTAAAGACTCTAATATAAATAGATTCCTTCCCCTTAAAAAGGTTACAAAAACATCCTTTATTTAACCTGTAACCAATCCTTTCCTCGGAACTCTATATAGTATATGACGGAAATTAAATCTAAAAAAGGAGGTAGCAAGATGAGACAATTGATAATCAGCCTCATACTATCAGCACTTTGCCTTATGGCTTTATTGGGCAATGCTAGTATGTCACTAGCACAGGAGAAAGCGCCGCCGGGTGGCGAATTTAAAAAGGTAAGCGCGCTGGTGCAGTTGCCTGATTTTCTCCCCGGTCTTGGTACGCTGTACGTCAATCCTGCCACTCTTCCGGCGGGCCCGTTTCTAGCATACGACCGTCAGGGCAATCTGGTCAGCACGGTTTATATGATTCCCTTGAAGGATATTAATGATCACAAAGCCTTCAACAATCTGACAGTCGCACAGGGACCTAAGGTAGACCACGTAGACATGTACTACAACGCTGGTCATCCAGGTGTTCCCGAACCGCATTACCATGTCATACTGTGGTATATATCACCCGAGAAGACAGCTGCGCTCAAGTAACACTGGAGACTGCATGCTGACACGGCGAAACTTCATGAAGGCTGGCGGGGTAGCTCTCGCCAGCCTTGCCATTCCGAGCATAGTTGGTTTCGGAGCGCCCTATACGGCGCGAGTAGCTCAGATTGTCGAGATTTTTATGAAGAGTGACCCGCAGGGTAGCGAGGTGTGGTTTGATCCAATCGGTGTTTACATCGAGCCCGGTCAAACGGTTCGATGGATTGTCATGGATAATGTCCACACTACAACTGCCTATCACCCTAAAAATGACATGCACTCGTTACGGATTCCCGAGGGCGCAACACCGTGGGATTCAGGCTTTCTGGTGAACAAGGGTGATCATTTCGACCTGACACTCACGGTTGAAGGTGTGTACGACTACTTCTGTATGCCGCATGAACAGGCGGGGATGGTCGGCAGAATTGTGGTTGGTAAGCCTGCTGGTCCAGGCGCCCTGTCATTCGATTACTTCAAAGGCAAGCCAGGCACTTCAAATTGGAAGCCAGTGCCAATTTCTGCCCAGAAGGCTTTCCCAAGCGTTGAAGTGGTATTGAAGCAAAAAATCGTCAGGCGAGGATGACCCGTAACACATGGGCTCGGCTTCGAGGGAAAGTCGCTTCGTGGAACATACAAAATCAGGCGGTTTGGTAATTGTTAGTTAATTCATAAAGTTTACGAATAAAATGGTGAGATAAAGGTGCTAGAGGGATCCATGGGGAAATTGGATAAATCTTAAATCGGTTATAATCAAAGAATAAGGAGAATGTTATGGAAATGACATCCCTGCTCACTGGGCTCGCAGCATTAGCATTATTCGGTTTTGTGTCAACAGCGCCATCAGAACGCACATGGGTTCTCTTTGTCGCTAGCTCAGACGAACATCTACTAAATGAAATCGCTGGGGGACAGAATGCTCGTGTGAACAAATACAGAATTGAGGCAATTACTCCAGTTACAGGTAAGGTCCCAACCGGGCTCGCTCCAGGTTGGAGTGTTGTTCGCCTTGAAAGCGATGCTCCTATACAGCTTCCAGAGGAATTCAAATCTGCCTCCAAAGGTCGAATTATTACTTTTCGTGGAGTAACGGAGAGTCTGCATTACACAAGCGAAACCCAACGCAAGGAACTAAATGCACGCTCACGCGAAGAGCTCAAACCGTCAAATGAAACCACTGCAGTGTTGATTCCAATTGGGAAGTCGCTGAAATGGTGGCAGCTTGCTCAGGACCAACGGGAAGCCTACTTCCAAACCAGCGACACGTATAAGGGTCATACTGCAATTGGACTTAGCTATGTAGACCGGGTGTTCCGGAAGCTTTACCACTCACGTTATATAAACACGTCGGCTCCCTATGATTTCCTCACGTATTTTGAGTTCAAAGATAGCCATAGGGATGACTTCAAGAAACTACTCAATGAGCTACGGGACACTGCGGTAAGTCCTGAGTGGAATTACGTAGAGCTGGAGTACGAGATTTGGATGAGGAAGATTGACTAAACCCGGAATGTACTTCTGGCGTTACTGATACATATCATTAACTGATCTTAACGTGTTTTATACAATTTCAAGAAAATCTTTTCTGATAGCTTAAGCCTCATAGTTAAACTTTGGTTCATTGGAATCAATGGTCTCCTTTCCTTTGACATAACTTTTAACAACAAGAACCACTTGGAACCTATTTTGTTTTGTCTAAGTCCCCGCAGTAATATTGCTTGATTCATATTTATGCATGAAATGGCATAATATATCTGTGTAATGGAACTTACGGAAAACGCATTAAAGGTTTTGAAGGCACGTTATCTCTTGAAGGATGAAAAGGGGGATGTAATAGAATCGCCCGAAGATATGTTCAGGCGCGTTGCCCATAATATAGCTAAGGTTGAAGGACTCTATAATGAGGATACTGGTTATTGGGAGGAGCGGTTTTTCAATTTGATGACCTCTTTAAAATTTCTTCCCAATTCTCCTGCCCTTATGAACGCCGGAAAATCCATCGGACAGCTTGCTGCGTGTTTTGTTCTTCCAGTGGAGGACTCCATGAAGAGTATATTCGATACATTAAAGAACGCAGCGTTGATACTCCAGAGCGGTGGCGGAACGGGCTTTTCCTTTTCCAACCTTAGGCCTAAGTCAGACATAGTAAGGTCAACAGGGGGAATTGCCAGCGGTCCCGTATCTTTTATGAAGATTTACAATACTGCTACAGAGGTGATAAAGCAGGGTGGGGCGAGGCGCGGGGC
>JAKEHC010000094.1 GCA_022615255.1 Candidatus Dadabacteria bacterium
TAAGTTAATATTAATATAGTCACGATAATTTTTTTGTCAAGGGTTTCTCTTCGCAAATGCGAAATTAACATTATAATAATTTATTATGAATACAATGAGTTATAATGCGGAATATCGTAACTTTGTGGCAAAAGCTAATATTATGGTATTTGAAAGCGTTGTATTTGCGTTATCTTATTTATGGTTAACTAAAGTTTTTTGACTATCCTATGGTACTTAGTGATACTATGTCCAGATTCTGAAGTTAGGGTCTTAGATGTAATAATTCCTATGAGAGCCAATTCGATGCTTAAAAAGAAAACAGACTCTTATTTAAGTTACAAGGCGTTATTGGCACTGCTTATTATTTTTTCCCTTTTTATCACCCTAACTCATACTCTATTACTCGTTCACAGTGAGGAGTTAGTATCTCAAAGTAACTCTGAAAAAATAAAAACTAATATTATCGCCTGTATTTTTCCATTAAGTGGTAAGTATGAATCAATTGGTAAGAAGGCGTTGAGGGGAATCTTTACTGCAAGAAAACTATTACAACATGGAGACGATTTTAAGATTGTAGTCAAGGACTATGGTGGAAATAACCTGGAGCTAAGAAAGGCATTTGACGAGGTAGTTACAAAAGACAATGCATCCGTTGTCATTGGTCCCTTTCTTAGCAGTTCGATAAAAGAGGTATCCGAAAGCGCAAAATCTCTAAGGGTACCAACGGTAGTGTTTCCACTTTATAGGGGGGTATTCCATAGTAATCCCTATGTGATAAGTTTTTCTTATTTCTTGGAAGAGCAGGCTCAAGTGCTTGCAAGGTATGCGATAGAGGATAACAACATAAGAAGCCTCGGTATTCTTTATCCAAATAACGACCTTGGGGGCTTGTTTAAAGAGGCTTTTATTAAAGCTGTAAGAGATTATAAAGGAGAGGTTATATACGTTGGCTCATACGATCCTAAACTCCTAGATGTTTCTACAGAAGCGGTGTGGATAAAATCCAGACGTCCAAAAGCGATTTTCATTCCAGACGGCGCGACAAATTCAGGGAAGGTAGTAACGAAACTGAGGCAGGAAGGAGGTATAAAGGATGTAATATTTCTCGGACCAAATACCTGGAACAGCAGGTCTTTCCTTCAAGCTGTTGGCTTTGATGCTGACGGGATAATCTTTACTGATTTCTTTTTCTCTACGAGTCGGCGCTGGATTGAGTTTAGCGAGGAATTTAGAGACACCTTTCATGAAGAACCGGGATTTCTTGAATATCAGGTTTATGAAGCAGTTAGCCTTATGTTTCATGTATTGAAAACCCCAATCCAAAAAAAAGACCAGATAAAGGAGAGAATACTTAGTCTTAGAGATAATCCTCTTTTTGATATTGCTCAAAATATAGATGGAGGCCTAGATATCACCCCAAAGCCGCTCATACTTACTTTAAAGAATAAAGAAATTGTTAGGATAAAGTAAGAGTCTTTATATCTTACACCATAATAATTAGCTACAAAAATTAGGATAGATATTTACTCAAACTTAATTTCTCTTGCAAACACTCTGTTTACTTCATCATAAACATCATTAAGACCAACCTTATAGCGATTTGCTGCTCTTTTACAATCCTCATATTCGGGCTTGAATTTTCTTATTCCTAATTTAGGTTCATTAACGATCTTTACCCTTATGTCGCCATATTTGGTATTAATGATTTCTTCTTTTCTTCTGATCTTAAAACGCTCAGCCTTATAATATCTTACTCCTATCGTGGTTGATTCCTTGAACAAGGTATCCGTGACCCTTTTAGTTCCGCTTTCCTTTGAGATTACTTTAACGATGTGTCCTGGCCTACCTCTCTTCATCACTGCATTTATTATAGAGACGTCTAGAACCTCCTTTAGTGAAAGTAATCTATCAAATAGGTTATCAAACGCCTCAGGGCGCATATCGTCGATGTTGCTTTCAATAACAACCACGGTGTCTCTCTCCATTCCCTCTGGATGATGGTTATCCTCTCCAAGTATCGCCCTTACAACATTAGGGTAAGCGTGCGAATTTCTCGCTCCTGCGCCGTAGCCGATTTTAGAAATCGTCATCCTTGGAAAGGCGCCAAATGCTTTTGAAAGAACGGTTAGGATCGCAGCCCCGGTTGGGGTTACGAGCTCCTCATTTCTCTCCGATTCATACATCTCGACATCACGCAAAAGTTCCAAAACTGCGGGAGAAGGGCCGGGATAAATCCCGTGTTTCATTTTTATTCGAGACCGTGAAAAAGGGATGGCTGAAGAATGAATCTCATCTATACCAAGGAGATTTATTCCAATCACTGTCCCTACCACATCAACTATAGAGTCTATACTGCCTATTTCATGAAAGTGTATCTCTTCAGGTGTTACACCATGAATTTTAGCTTCAGCTTCTGCCAACTTCTTGAATATTAAAATCGTAGTCTTTTTTACCTTATCGTTAAGTATACTAGTTTCTATTATATTCTTTATTTCTTTAAGTTTTCTTTCAGGTTTATTCTTCCCTGGGTTTACATCAAATTTACAAGCTTTAATTCCTGATCTGTCTACGAATTTAGCGCTTAGTTTGTACCCCTTCACTCGAAGCTTGCCCAGTTCTTCGGTCAGGACATCTAGCTTTACCCCTAGATGAAGAAGTGAGCCTATAATCATATCCCCGCTAACTCCTGAGAAACAGTCGAAGTAGAGCTTTTTCAAGTGTGAATACCCCTTATTATTCAATACGTTCCGAGAAAATCATGCCTGCCAGGAGCGAAATAGCCAATTACAAAAAAAGTAAAAAGTACGACTCCAAATCCGACCACAGCCCATAGGGCGGCTCTTCTTCCTCTCCAACCTGTGGCAAGTCTTCCGTGAATTAAGACTGCGTAAAGAAACCAGGTTACTACTGACCACGTCTCCTTAGGTCCCCACCTCCAAAATGTTCCCCATATTTCTTTTGCGGATAGTAATCCAAGAGCAAGTCCTAATGTAAGCAAGGGGAAGCCTGTGACAAGGCAAACATGATTAAGTTGGTCAAGTGAGGTAAGGGATGGCAATTTCATTAAAAATGTTCCTAGACGCTTTGATTTGATCTGTTTTTCTTGGAAAAGGTAAAGAACCCCAGCTATAAAAGCGATTGTAAAAAGTGCCTCTCCTAAAAACACGAGAGCAATATGAATTAGAATCCAGGGGTTTCTAAGGGAAGAATCATGTTCAATTATGCCCTGAGGAAGAATTACGGACGGTATAGTCATTAGAAAAGCAAGTGGAGCCACAAAGGCTCCTAACACTGAGGCCTTAAACCTTGACTGTGAAGCTATATATACAATTGCAATAAACCAGGAGAAGAAATAGAGACTCCTGTCGAGTCCACCAGCAATAGTGTCGCCTTTTAAATAAATAATGATAAGGCTTACTGAATGCAAAGCTACTCCTATCTTAATCGTATTGAGCCCCCATGCAGAGACCTTTTGGTTTTGTGTCCATAGGTGGGTGCAGTAAAGAAAAGAGGAAATCAGATAAATAAAGGAAATAATTAAGTAGAGATCCATTGTTTATATTTTAATTTACAATGAGATACAAATAAATGATGTAAAAAGTCAATAAAATTTCTTCTATAATATCTAAGAGGGTTATGAATGGGATTATAGTCAGTTGTTGACTCTGATATTAATATATTACAAGAAACAAATAAGCAATAAGTATAATAGGGTCTAAGTTTTTAAGACCCAACGGCTTGTTTTAGGTGTTCAGTCTGATAGTGTGAGATTAGTGCCTGCACTAATTCCTCTATATCCCCATCTAAGATCGCCTCAAGCCTGTAAAGTGTGAGACCTATTCTATGATCTGTAACCCTGTTTTGGGAAAAATTATATGTTCTAATCTTCTCGCTTCTATCACCGCTGCCCACCATGCTTTTTCTCATGTAAGATAACTCGCTTTGACGTCTTTTTTCCTCTATCTCATATAGCCTTGCGCGAAGAACCTTCATTGCTACTGCGCGGTTTTGGTGTTGAGAGCGCTCGTTCTGACAACTAACTACTATCCCGGTAGGAATGTGCGTTATCCTCACCGCTGAGTCTGTTTTATTTACATGCTGGCCTCCTCTGCCACCTGCTCGAAACGTGTCAATTCTTAAATCCTTTTCATCCACAATAATTTCTACATCATCGGCTTCTGCAAGAACAGCTACAGTAGCAGTGGATGTGTGTACTCTTCCACCGGCTTCAGTTGTAGGCACCCTCTGAACCCTATGGACCCCACCTTCATATTTGAGTTTACTCCAGACGTTTTTCCCTTGTATCTCACCGATTACCTCTTTGAAGCCGCCGAGCCCGATCTCGTTCATGTTCATTATCTCAACCTTCCATCCGTTTCTCTCGGCATATCTGCTATACATTCTGAATAAGTCTGCGGCAAAGAGTGCCGCCTCGTCACCGCCGGTTCCTGCACGGATCTCTAAAAAAACATTCTTATTGTCATTATGGTCTTTTGGGAGTAGCAAAAGGCGAAGTTTTTCTTCAAGCTTAGCCTGCTTTTTTTCGAGTGCAGAAATCTCTTCAGTTGCAAGTTCCCCTAGCTCTTTGTCCCGGAGTAACACCTTATTTTTGTCAATCTCTTCTAAGGTTTCTTTATACTTCCTGTAAGTCTCAACGATTTCGCTTATCTCAGAGCGTTCCTTTGATAAGCGGTGTATTTCAGAAGGAGTGATATTCGGGTTGCTCAGCGCTGTGGCGATATTATCATACCTTTTTTCAACCTCTTGAAGATGTCCAAGCATGTTAATTTCTAACATTTTCATTTATAATTTTCACACATCTTGCAAAAATTTCAAGATTAGATTAAACTTTCCACACTAACACTATGGAAACAATAGATATTCTTGAAAGCAGGATAAAGGAGACCCTTTTAAGGAAGTCGGGGCTTGAAGAAGAGCGTAGAAGTCTAATGGATGAGCTATTAGTACTTCGTGAAGACATTAGAAGGCTTAAAACCGAAAGGGAAGAGATTAAGGCAATGTTAGAGCATGTTATTGAGAAGATAGAACTTTATCTTAGCAGGTCAGAAGCATAGGTATGAAGCGTGTAAAGATAAATGTTTTAAATAACGAACTATCTTTATTGACTGATGCAGAAGAAGAGTACGTGCGCGAGATATCAAAGTTTCTCGAGGAAAGGGTAATGGAAACATCTCCAGATACCGGTTCCTTGGTGGTGCCTCGCCCGTTCCTTCTTGCTACAGTTAAGATTGTTGATGATTATTTCAGGTTAAAAAGAGAATTCGAGGAGTTTAAAAATCGTGCTGAGGAAAGATCAAGAAGACTGGTTGAGATATTGGACAGTTCCCTCGTGGAGAAAGAGACCTTTGAGCATTGGAGAGGAGGAAGGAGAGAAAGCCAGAAAAAGGAGGTTTAGAATCGCCCTAGGTAGTGGGTTTAGAGAGCCTGCTTTAAATCTCTCCAATTTATTGGGGAAAGGTTTTGACGTTCTGAAGGTAAAAAGTGACTTACGCCGTTATTTTCTTGAGAAAAGGCTAAGTCTTAGCTATATAGAGACATATAAAAGAAGCGAAAAGATTAAAAGAAATCTTTTTGAGCTTAAATCTTTTCTCGAAGCCCGCAGTATAGCCCTTTACTATCCGATCAAAAATGAAGTAAGAACCCAATCTATATTCAAGAGCGCAAAGGAATTAGGTAAAGACATCTATTTCCCACGTGTTCAAGGCACCATACTGGAGTTCCGAGAAGTAACTGACCTAAGTGTGCTAAAGATCGGAAGGTTTGGCATACCTGAGCCGGGCCTTTACTCTCCAAAGTTAGAAATTAAGGATATAGATCTGATTATCATACCCGGCATTGCATTTGACCGTTTAGGGCTAAGAATAGGTTACGGAAAGGGGTATTACGATCGTGCAATCTCAGAGATAGATGGAAAAAAGAGGATAGGGTTAGCTTACGATTTTCAACTTATAGATTTAGTTCCGCTTGAAAGATGCGATGAGAAGGTAGGGATGATAGTTGCTGAATCAGGTGTAATAATTTGTGAAAGGAGGATGTGACTTCGATGATATGGTTTATAACAAACGCTGTTCTTGCTTTTGCACTAGGTGTTTTAGCATATTACGTTTTTCGTGTTATAAGGGATAAGAAAAATCTTGAGTTAGGCAAAACCGAGGCTCAAATCCTTATCGAGTCAGCCAAAAAGGACGCTCAAAAGATCAAGGCAGGGGGAGAGCTTCAGGCAAGAGAGATTATTGAGAAAAGTAAATCAGAGGTCGAGCGTGATACACGTGAGAGACAAAAGGAGTTTTCCAAGGTAGAGAAAAGGCTCCAAGCACGTGAAGAAAACCTGGATAAAAAATATGAATCCGTTGAAAGAAGAGAGATGGAGATCACAAGAAAAGAAAGGGAGATTACTGCAAAGGATAAGGTCGTCATAGAAAAAGAGAAGGAACTCGACTCGATTATTACAGAGGCAAAGAAAAGGATTGAAGAGGTTGCCGGGATGACTCAAGAAGCTGCGAAGAAGGAACTCATTAATATTATCGAGAATGAGGCTAAGCACGATGCTGCCAAGAAACTTAAACAAATAGAAGACGAGCTTCATGAGAAGGCAGAGAGCAAAGCAAAAGACATTATTGCTTTGGCAATTCAAAAGTATGCAGGGCAGTACACAAGCGAGAAAACGATTTCTGTGGTTAATCTGCCTAATGATGAGATGAAAGGAAGAATAATCGGACGTGAGGGGAGAAACATACGTTCGATAGAGTCTAGAACTGGGGTGGACATAATAATTGACGATACCCCAGAAACTGTAGTTGTCTCTTCTTTAAATCCCATAAGGAGAGAGGTGGCGAGAATCGCCTTAGAAAGACTCATTGCAGACGGCCGGATTCATCCAACAAGAATCGAAGAGGTTGTAGCTGAAGTAGAAAATGAAATTGAAAAGGAGATTCAGAAATCGGGAGAAGAAGCTGTCTTTGACATCGGTGCTCACAACATGCATCCTGAGCTTGTAAAGCTTGTGGGAAAGCTAAAATACAGAACGAGCTTTTCTCAGAATATACTGAACCACTCGCTTGAAGTAGCTTTTATCTGTGGTGTAATAGCAGGTGAGCTAGGTTTTAATGTAAAGACTGCCAGAAGAGTCGGTCTTCTTCATGATATTGGTAAAGCACTCGACCATGAAGTAGAAGGATCTCACGTCGAGATAGGCGAAGAGGTTGTCAGGAAATACGGTGAGCCGCCTGAGGTAGTAGAAGCAGTCGCTAAGTATCATGACCCACAGCCTCAATCCATCTGGGCGATTCTTGTTCAGGCTTCTGATGCTATTTCAGCCGCAAGGCCTGGCGCAAGGAGGGAGATGTATGAGACCTACGTTAAAAGAATCGAGGAAATTGAGAGGATTGCGAGCTCTTTTCGCGGTGTTGAGAAGTGCTATGCCATCCAGGCTGGAAGAGAGGTCAGGGTGATTGTAGAAAGTGGCAAAGTGAATGACGAAGAAGCAGTTCTGCTCTCAAATGAGATTGCGAAGAAGATTCAACGAGAGGTTGCCTTTCCAGGTCAGGTGAAGATTACTGTAATAAGGGAAGTCAGGGCTACTGCCTATGCAACATAGATAATAACTAAAATGCCCTATTTCCCTGATCGAATTTAATATGACGTAGAATGATATCTAATTCCCTAATTTCCAATCTTTTCTTGTGGAAGTTCTTTGTATTTCATGATAATTCTTGGAGTAGTGCCTTTGACTCTTTCAAATCTTTTGTGTCAAATCCCTCGGTGAACCAGTTGTAAATTTCAGCTAGAATCTTTTGGGCTTCATCCTTCTTACCTTTGCTTTTCAAAAGTCGACTTAAGCTAGTAGTTGCTCTAAGCTCCAAGGACTTTGCGCTCTGGTGACCGGCGATGTCGATGGCCTTACGAAAACTTGATTCAGCCTCAGCTTTATTATCGGGAGAGAGAGCAAGCAATTGTTCTCCCTTGAGCCGATAAAGTTCCGCCTGATAGAAACGTTCTCCATTTTTATGTGATTTATCTATGGCTTCAGCAAGAACGGTGATTCCCTCTTCCTCCTTTCCTATTTTATTATAAGCATCAGCCAGTAAGGCAAGGAAATAGGTTAGTCCCACCTCCGATCCTCTAGCTCGTCGGGAAGCTATGCCGTCCATCATATCCTCAATTACGTCTCTTTCCCTTCCCTGGTCGATTAGCGCCCATCCACGCATGATATTTCCCAACGCTAACCACTGGGGGAACCCCTGCTCAATAGAGCTCTCGATTAGCTTATCTGCCTGCTCTTTAGTCAAGTTGCTTTCACGGCGAAACTGGTGGATGCAGGAGGAAAAAACATGAGCAATAGCAAGACTGTAGGGATGAGACTGTTCTTTAGCAAGGGTCATTGCTTCGAGGCTCTTTTTTATAGCCTGGTCTGGATAGCCCATTAACCACATCGTCCAGGCAGCATATCCACAGCAGGCCATCCCGGGATCCTGTACATAGACGAAGGCATGTGACCGATGCTCTTGGGGACTGTAGAGGGTAAAACCTTGCTTAACATGATCTAGAGCCATGGAGAGATCTCCAAGCCAGAATAATATTTCGCCAAGTGCAAGATGGGCCTCCAGAAGATAAGATGAGTTTTGAAAACTCTTAGCTAAAGTGAGAAGCTCATCCGCAAGTTCGCGTGCTGTTTGTAATTCCCCCTTAACTCTATAGAACTGGGCCAGTCCCCGTAAAACAGGAACGTGCTTAGTAGTCTCTCCGGCTTGATTGCATAACTCCCTGGCTCGAGTGAAGACCCTTCCTACTTCTTGGGCGGCATATCCCTTGGTGACTGTCAGAGGCACACTAAGTGTGATTTGAAGAGTGAGTTCTTGCTGAGACCGTTCACTAGTTTCAGGAAGAGTATTTAGCGTCTCCAGACCCTTGGTTAAGTGACTGATCGCTTCAACATTTGCGGAGCGTTCTATTGCCCTTTGTCCTGCGTTATGCCAAAGTGGAATTGCTTTTTCCATAAGACCACCCTCTGTATAATGATGAGCGAGTAGTTCTGGTTGAGTCTCTATTGTTTCTGGAAACCTATACTCTAGGACTTCGGCAATTTTCTGATGGTACTCACGCCTTTTGCTTTTTAGCAAGGATTGATAGGCTGCCTCCTGAATAAGAGTATGTTTGAAGAAGTACCTGGCATTAGGTGGAATTCCCCTCTGGTAGAGAAGTTCAGCTTCCACTAGCTTTGCCAACTCTCTCTGCAAGGTAGCCTCATCCATAGGCAACACAGTATGAAGTAACTCGTATGTAAACTCTCTTCCAAGAGTAGCTGCAAATTGCGCCACCTCTTTAATTGTAATTAATCTATCTAGCCGAGCCATGAGTGAATCTTGCAGTGTAGTAGGTATTGTCAAAGCAGGAAGAGACCCAGAAAGCTTATATTGCCCGTCCTCTTCCCTCATCAAGCCAGACTCTAACACCATCTTTGTCAACTCTTCAACAAAAAGAGGTATCCCATCTGTCTTGGCTACCACCTGCTCAGCCAGCTCATTTGGAAGAGCTTTACCCCCCGAAATCTTATCAACCATAACCTGTATCTGTTTTCTAGATAAGCGACTGAGAGTAATCTGTGTCATATGTGATCGCATTGGCCATGGTGGAATAAAGTCCGGGCGAAAGGTAAGTAAACAAAACACTCGGACAGTTGGCACCTGCTCTATTAAAAGACTTAGATATTCCAAAGTAGAGGGATCTACCCATTGAAGGTCTTCAACTATTCGTAGTGCCGGTTTCTGATCTGCTTCTTTCAACAGCCATTCTAATAATGCCTCAAAGGCCTTCTGCTTAAGCCCTTGAGGTGTAAGGTTAAGGGGCGGGTAACGATCTGGAATCGGCAGTGAAAGCAAATTTGCAAAAATCGGTACCATTTCCTCGGGAGAGAAGCCGTACTGCTCCAGAACCATCTCAAGCTTGCCAAGCTTCTCTTCGGAGGAATCTTCTCTCCTAAACTGCAGCAGGCGCTGCAGATGATCAATCACTGGGTATAGTGAACTATTCTGATAATAGGGCGAACAGTGGCTCTCTATCCTCAAATGTGATTCCCCTGCAAGGCGTTCTTTCAACTCTTGCAGTAAACGTGATTTACCAATCCCTGCCTCTCCGCTTAATAATACTACCTGTCCCATCCCTTCCTTGACTTGCTCCCAGCGCTCCAAAAGAAGCCCCACCTCCTGCTCTCTTCCTACAAGTGGCGTAAGCCCTTTGGTGGCAGATACATCGAATCGACTCCAAACCTCACTTTCACGGATTACCTGGTACACTTTCATAGGACTTGAAATTCCCTTCAAAGCTTGCATACCAAGATCACGGCATTCAAATAATCCCTCAACCAGGTGGTAGGTAGCGGCGCTTATAACCACCGTATTCGGCTCAGCTAAGCTCTGAAGCCGGGCTGCGATGTTCGGCGTTTCACCCACTATAGCCATGAGGTCGCGTTTTTTCCTTCCTCCCATTTCTCCCGCTACTACCAGGCCAGTGTGAATCCCCAGGCGCACAGCCAGTCTGACATCAATGTCTACCGGAAGGCGAGTATTAAGCTTCTCCATTTCCTCTATAATCTCCAGCCCCGTTCGCACTGCTCTCTGGGCGTCATCTTCGTGAGCCAGCGGATAACCAAAGTAGACCAGTAGACCGTCGCCTAGGTATTGCGCAATATGTCCTTCAAAGCGGCCAATGACTTCTGAACAAACCTCTTGATAGGCGCGCATCACCTCGCGAAGCTCTTCGGGATCGAGTTGTTCTGAGAGAGAGGTAGAGCCTACCAAATCACAAAACATCACCGTTAATTAGCGGCGCTCAGCTTCTGACGCTTTACGCTCAGTAACTATTGGTGTGACCTGAGCGCCCTTGTCTTCTTGATTATACTGCTGTTTATCTATAAGAGCGGATTTGGAAGCTGGAGCCTTATCTATGAGAGAAGTGGCACATTCTCCACAAAACTTGAACCCTGCTGGATTCTTAAAACCGCAGTTCGGGCAAATCTTATTAAGTGCAGCACCACACTCACCACAGAACCTAATCTCTGACGGGTTTTCAAAGCCACAGCTAGGACACCGCATTCACCCAACCCCCAAGGCTTGATTTAAACATATTCTATCATATATATGCTATTCACACTTACTCCCTACTTCTTCAAGGTTTCACTTTCGTATTTGTTTTAACTTTTAGCTTCGGCAATTGAATAGAGCTATTGTTTCGGTCTAATCTTCTCCAAAGTCCCCAAAGTCATCATTCTCTCCTTGTATATTACTAAAGACGTGAGGACCAGTGTTAGACATATGGTTACTTATTTGGTGAAGAAGTTCAGATTAGGTGAAATAGCCCGCCATCAACAACGAAATTACTTCCTGTTACCCAGTTCTCAGTAGCGAGGTAAAGTGCCATCCGTGCAATTTCTTCAGGTTGTCCCATTCTTTTCATAAGATGACGACCACTCGCGAATTCGAGTACCTGTTGATGTTTTTCTTCACCATACATCTTTTTAAAGATGGCAGTGTCTATTCCACCGGGACTTATTGTATTCACTCTCACATCAGGGGCGAGTTCTTTAGCCCATAACTGAGTTAGCATTATCACTGCAGCTTTGGAAGCAGAATAAACGCTATAGATAGGCATCCCCCTAAAACCAAAGACTGAACCGATGTTGATAATATTCCCATGAGTCTTCTTGAGCTCTGGAATTGCAGCCTGGGTTAGGGCAAAGAGTCCTCTAACATTGGTATTAAAAATGATGTCGAATTCTTCAATTGTTGTTTGGGATATTGGTTTGTAGATATTGGTACCTGCGTTGTTTACAAGAATATCTAATTTCCCGTACTCTCCGAGAACTTCACCGAGAGTAGTCTCACAAAGCTCTACATTGGTGATGTCGGCATTGATTGCCAGAATTTTACCCCCGAGCTTTTCTTTAGCCGTTTGAAGGTTGCTTAGTCCTGTGATTGCTACCTTAGCACCTGCCTCTACAAAAGATTTTGAAATACCAAAACCAATTCCTTCTGTCCCCCCGGTAATAAGGGCAACCTTGTTTTCTATTTCCTCGTAACTCATAATTCACCCCCCTTCTTTAATTTCAAACAGAAATTAAAAAGACTTTATAAGCGGTAGTAGCATGGGCTATCCCTTTAGCTGTCTTAAATCCGAAGCCATTTAAAAATCAGCTTATTGTTCTCTGTACGGGATAATTATCTAGCCCAGCCATCTTCTTAAAAACATTATCAAGCCTAAGCATTGGGGTGTCACTATGTCTCTTGAGGTCAATGATTATAGTGTAAAGCGGACTCACTAACATCTCTACTACCGAAAACTTACTCTCTCTTCTCAATTGGGACAGCGCTTTAAAGCTCTTTTTTAACTCTAAGTCGTATAAGAAATTTTCTTACAAGATTCATCCCGCTGAACTTAATCAGGTTTTTTCCTGTAAACTCAACTCAAATATCTTTATGATGTAATACCTTCTGTGGAGAAGAATAAGCAAATTCAGTTTTCACTTTTTAGGTGACATCCTGATATTTTAATTTTTCCTGCTTTATATCCGTAAGTGCTCATAATTACATGGAAATGGGTTTATACTCCGATCATTGCTATCCTCTTATCGCATTATTTGGGATCAAATAACAAGATCAAATTACAATTTAATCCTCAAGCTATTCTATTTCAAGTTTTTTACCTTTAGTTTCCGGAAGTGTTAAAACAACGATCGCGGCGGCCACCGCAAACACTGAAACGGTAATAAGAGAAAGCCCATAACCATATATACCGGCAACATATCCGACTAGAGGAGGGGCTACGGCAGAGACCCCTCTTCCGAAGTTATAGCAGAACCCTTGGGCTGTGCCCCTTGCCCGTGTGGGAAAGATCTCGGAGAATATTGCACCGAACCCTGAGTAAAACCCAGTGCCGAAGAAACCGATAAAAGGACCAAGTATAAGAACAGTAGTCAAATCCTTCGCATGACCAAAGAACCAGACCAGTATTGCCATAATTACAAGATAAGCAAAAAAAACGGGCCTTCTTCCGAATCGGTCGCTTATCCAGCCAAATGTGTTACACCCGATAAAAGCTCCTATATTTATAGGAATAATCCAGGCAAAACCCTTTGTGCCTAATCCTACCCCTCCTTCTTCCACAGGTCTTGAAAGGAATTGTGGTATCCAGAAATAAAGACCCCAGTATGCGATCATACAGAGGCTTGTAAGAACCGTAGCTGTTATAGTATATCTAATTAAATCCCGACCGAAGATTTGGCTGAGTGTAAAGCTCTGCCCCTTCTCGCTCAGTTTTCTTTCCTTTCTCATCTCGGCTGTTTTCTTCCAGATTTCAGGCTCAACGAGGTTCCTTCTGATGTAGAAAACAAGAAACGCGGGTGTAATACCTATAAGAAAAAGTATTCGCCAGCCAAGGTTGATATCGAGATTAGGGATTATTAAAGTAGCAAGGATAGCGGCTAATATGTAGCCTATTGCCCATCCGCTTTGAACCATACCGATGACCTTTCCCCTATGCTGTCTCGGCCAGCTCTCCGCTACAAGGACCTCTCCGGATGCCCATTCTCCTCCCATACCGAGGCCGAGAAATAAACGGCAGACTAAGAGAAAGGTTACATTAGGCGAGAAGGCGCTAATCCCTGTGAAGGCGGAATATAAGAGTACGGTATATGTTAGGGCGCGTACTCTTCCGACGTAATCTGATACTATTCCAAATAGCGCTCCGCCGAAAGCCGAGGAGAAAAGGGTTACCGAAAAAATGGCTCCTACTTGTGATGGGTTGAGATTAAATACAGTGGCGATGCTGCTTACGGCAAACGCAAATAAAAGAAGGTCCATTGCATCAAGCGTCCAACCGAGAAATGCGGCAATGAAAGCCTTCCACTGATCTGTGTTGATTTCCTTATACCAGCTAAACAACGCCGGTTTAGATATAGAAGCATCCATCGTTTCATCGCTCATGGATATGCCCCCCTCTTTCATCTTTGCTATAGCGGTTTCTCTCAAGCCATAGTTGGAAAGATTACTTTTTACGCTCTAGCCTACTAAATTTCGTTTGAAGTGTCAATCCATGCAGGTCGGCTAATCTTGACTTGAACATATTAAAGCGTTACAGTTTTATTAATAATGGGGAAAAAATACTTATATTTAGAGACATACGGCTGTCAGATGAATGTATACGATTCGGATAAGGTCCGGAGTGTACTTGATGCCGAGCTTACAAACGACCCTGGGAAGGCTGACATCGTAATAATTAACACCTGCGCTATAAGGGAAAAGGCTGACCAGAAGGCTTTCAGCAGCTTGGGAAGGTTCAAGCATCTCAAGGTAAGAAAACCTAATATGATATTAGGTGTAGGTGGGTGTGTCGCACAGCTTTATGGAGAAAGGCTCCTTGAGAATTTTCCCCATCTCGATCTAGTATTTGGAACAAGAACCATACCGCTTCTCCCTGAGCTTATTTCACGGGTAGAAAGGGAGAAGAGAAGAAGGGTAGAAATCTCGTTTGATGTAGAAGAGGTTTTTGAATTTGAGCCCTATCATGAGGAGGGGAGGGTTACAGCGTTTGTTTCAGTCCAGCAGGGCTGTAACAAAAGATGCAGTTATTGTATTGTCCCCCATGTAAGGGGGGAAGAAACAAATAGGGCAGTAGGGGATATACTAAATGAGACAAACAAGCTCGTTAAAAAGGGCGTGAGAGAGGTAACCCTTATCGGACAGACAGTCAATTCTTGGAAAAGGGGAGAGTATAAGTTCGGCGATTTACTCAAGATAGTAGGTGAGATAGAGGAACTTTTGCGTATCCGCTTTACTACATCGTATCCTAGGGACTTCACAAAGAAGCTGATTGAATCTATAAGGGATGTCCCGCAGGTATGTCATCACTTACACCTTCCCGTTCAGTCTGGCTCTAACAGGGTTTTGGAAAGGATGGGCAGAACATATACGAGGGAATGGTATATAGATATAATAAAGAGGATTAGGGATGCTGTGCCTGATATGGCAGTTACAACTGATATAATTGTAGGGTTTCCGGGTGAAACCGAGTCGGATTTTGAAGACACTATGAGGCTTCTAGAAGAGGTTGGGTTCGATGGTACCTTTTCTTTCAAATTTTCGCCGAGACCAGAGACGCCTGCGGCTGAATACTATGACTCCGTTTCTGACAAGACTGCCGGCAGGAGGCTTACGGAGCTACAGGAGTTTCAAAGGGAAATTACGGTAAAAAAGAATCAGAGCAGGGTTGGAGAAATAGAGGAAGTCCTTATCGAGGGTGAGAGCAAGAACGACCCAAACTGGGTTACGGGAAGGACTTCTCATAATCGTATTGTTAATCTTCCTGGAGGCGCTGACTTGAGGGGTAAACTGGCAAGGGTGGAAATAACAGAAGGGTTTCAAAACTCCTTACGGGGGAGATTAATAGAAAATCAAAAGGAGGTGAGCCATGTATCTTGAAATGAAGGTTTCTGGAATAGCATTAGACCCTTTTACCAATACCCCTATTGTGATTCTAAAAGACCTCACCGGTGAGAAGGTGCTTCCTATATGGATTGGGTTCATGGAGGCAAGCGCCATAGCTATGGAGCTTGAGAAAACCCCAAGGGCTCGCCCCCTCACACACGATTTAATGAAAACACTCTTAGAAACCCTTAAGTTTTCGGTAGCGAGGGTAGAGGTTACTGACCTGAAGAATGATACATTTTATGCCGAGATACGGCTAAAAAGAGGAACCGAAGAACACATAGTTGATTCAAGACCGAGCGATGCTATAGCAATTGCACTCAGAACAGGCTCTCCGATCTTTGTCAGGGATGAGGTGCTTGAAAAGTCGAAGAAACTTGAGATTGACGAAGAAAAGGAAAAGCTTACCGATCTCTTAGAAAAGATTCCCACTGGAGATTTTGGAAAGTACAAGATGTGACTGTGTGATTGTGTTATCAATACCTGCCCTATCCTAATTTCACGCTTACATATCCTAAGAAGAGGAGTGTTATTAGAATGATACCTGGTCTTGAGGATGCAGAGTTTATACGATATGAGAGCATACGCAGAAACACAAATATAAACTCGCCTCCCAAACAGCGCCACAATATCGCAAAGAAAAAGGCTTATCATAGAAAGGGCACTGAATAGAATATCAGACTTGAGCCAATGGCTCGGTTAAAGCCAGATAGCTGTATTAGATGCCTTCACTTGCCCTGCATTTCTACTGTTTAGGATGGCATTGACGAAGAGCAGGGACATTAATTGAGCACTGTATCCCAAGAGTTTGATTTCCTAAAAATAATGGTAATACTTATGTTTTCTTGATTTATAGAATATACATATGACTTTTCAAGAACTAATCCTAGAACTAGAGAGGTTTTGGGCGAAGCAGGGCTGTATAATATTTCAGCCCTATGACCTGGAAAAGGGGGCGGGAACGTTTCATCCGGCTACGTTCTTGAGATGTCTCGGACCGGAGCCTTGGCGCGCTGCGTACGTTGAGCCGTCAAGAAGGCCCACAGATGGGAGATACGGAGAAAACCCCAATCGCCTTCAGCACTACTATCAGTTTCAGGTTATAATAAAACCCTCACCTAAGAATATACAGGAGCTATATCTTAACAGTCTCCGTACGTTTGGAATAGACCCACTTACACACGACATTAGGTTTGTAGAAGATGACTGGGAATCCCCTACGCTTGGGGCTTGGGGACTCGGATGGGAGGTATGGCTTGATGGTATGGAGATCACACAATTTACCTATTTTCAACAGGCAGGCGGGATTGATTTAAAACCTGTTTCCGCTGAGATCACATACGGGACGGAAAGGATTGCCATGTACCTTCAGGGCGTTGAAAGCGTATTCAACCTTGAGTGGACTAATGGTGTTACTTACCGTGAGATTCATCATCAGGATGAGGTTGAATTTTCAAGATATAACTTTGAAGAGTCGAACCCGGAGATGCTTAGAGACCTATTTGAAAAGTTCAAGATTGAGTGTGAGAAGCTGGTTGATAAAAAACTACCGCTGCCGGCTTATGATTACTGTCTAAAATGCTCTCATACCTTTAACCTTTTGGATGCGCGTGGAGCGATTGGGGTGGCAGAGCGCGCAAGCTTCATAGGAAAGGTTCGAGAGCTTGCAAAGAGATGTGCTGAGGCTTATCTGAAAGGAAGAGAGGAAATGGGTTTCCCACTCCTTAAAGAAAATCCCTGGAAGTCTTTCGAGCGCATTACCCTGAGAAAGAGCAATAAGAATGGAAAAAGAGCTGATACTTGAAATAGGCACAGAGGAGATTCCTGCAGGATTCTTAGAAGACGCTATCAGGAATTTGGGCAGCATTACGGAGCGGGAATTAGAAGACAATCTTCTTTCGTACAAGGATATAATTACATTCGGAACACCCAGAAGGCTTACGCTCAAGGTTTCCGGTCTGTCGGATAAACAGAGCGACAAGGTAGTCGAGATTACAGGTCCCCCTAAACGGATTGCATTGGATGAAAGCGGCGAGCCTACAAAGGCGGCGATAGGGTTCGCAAAGGCTCAGGGAGCAGATGTAAAGGACCTGGTTCTTTTAGGGCGTGAGAAGGGAGAGCTTATTGCTATAAGAAGAAAGATAAAGGGTGTAAGAACTGAGGGGGTTTTAAAGGAACTTCTTCCAAAAATTATCTTATCAATGCAGTTCAGAAAATCTATGAGATGGGCAGGTGGTAGTACCACCTTTGCAAGACCGATAAGATGGATTCTCGCTCTATACGGCGGGAAAACTGTTCCGTTTAATGTAGAAGAGATAAAAAGCGGTCCAAATACAGAGGGGCACAGGTTTATATCACCTAAGCCGTTTCGAGTGAAAAACTGGGACGGGTATATAAGCGGGCTTGAAAAGGGGTTTGTTATTTTAGATCAAAAGAAGAGAAAGGAGATCATAAGAAGGGATGTTGTTAAGACAGCTAAAGAAATCGGAGGGGTAGTGCTTCAAGACGAGGAATTATTAGAAGTCGTAACCCATTTAGTCGAATACCCGCTCGTGCTTAAAGGTAATTTCGAACCCGAGTTCTTAGAACTTCCGAAAGAGGTTCTGATCAGCGTAATGAAAAACAATCAAAAGTACTTCCCTGTATTTTCAAACTCCGAGAAAAACAAGGAGCTTCTTTTCCATTTCATCTTTGTCTCTGGAACACCTGTAAGGAATCCGGATATAGTTATTAGGGGAAACGAGAGGGTTATTAAAGCCAGGTTTAGGGATGCTAAATTTCTCTATGAAGAGGATATAAAGACGCCGCTTTCAGATAAGGTAGAGAAACTCAAGGGTATGGTCTTCCTATCCGATCTTGGCACCTATTATGACAAAGTAAAAAGACTTGGAGCTAGAAAGGCAAAGATGGAAAGTTTAGTGAAGGTGATTGGAGTTAACCTGGGCTTTCAGGATTCTTTTGAAGACCTTGAGCGGGCGGCGATACTCTCAAAGGCGGACCTTGTAACTCAGATGGTATTTGAGTTCCCGGAGCTTCAAGGAACTATGGGGAGATACTATGCGGAGAGGTCAGGAGAAAATCAAGAAGTTGCAAGAGCAATAGAAGAGCAGTATATGCCTACATCACGCGAGGGGAAGCTTCCGGAGACTAACCTTGGAGCGATACTCAGCATAGCAGATAAGGTTGACACTATTTCAGCTTGTTTTGTCGCAGGGCTCACACCCACAGGGACATCCGATCCTTATGCGCTTAGAAGACAGGCGATAGGAATTATCAATATTATCCTTAACAAGGGGTTCCATCTGAGTTTGAAGCTTATCTTTAACTCCGGTTTAGGACGGATTTGGGACCAAATTGGGAAGCCAAGCTCTTCTGACATTCTAAAGGAAGCGATGGACTTCATGGTTGAGAGGTTCAGAAACCTCATGATTTCTGAGGGATTTACTCAAGATTTGATAGATGCTGTGATTTCTTCTGAGCGCGAAACATCTGCCAGAGGCGAGTATGTCGAAGACCATGACTTGGTTGAAACTAAGAGAAAGATAGAAGCCTTATCGGAGTTCTGCAAAGCTCCTGATTTTGATTTGCTTGCAATTGTATTTAAGCGTGTGGTAAATATAGTAAAAGGGCAGCCGAGGGGTAATGAGGTTATTAAGGAGCTTTTTACCGAACCTACAGAAGGTCTGCTTTATAAAGCTTACTCAGATGCAAAGCATCGGGTAGAACAAAGTATATCGGAAAGGGATTATATAAAGGCGCTTTCCCAGATGAAGGGTTTAAAGGGATCTGTAGACAAATACTTCGACGACGTGCTTGTTATGGATAAGGACGAAAAGATTCGCCTTAATCGCCTTACAGGGCTTTGGATGATTAGAGACCTGTTTTTTAAAGTTGCTGATTTCTCAAAAATTAGTACTTAAAGGGGGAAAAACTGCGCTATGGCTAAGGTTAGACCCAAAAATATTGGAAAGCATATTCCTAATAGTCAGAAAGGCAAAAAATATGTCTATTTCTTCGGCGGCGGTAAAGCGGACGGACATGGGAAAATGAAAGACCTCCTAGGCGGGAAAGGAGCTGGGCTTGCCGAGATGACGAGAATCGGCATACCGGTTCCCCCCGGCTTTACGATCTCGACAGAGGTCTGTCGGATGTATTACGAAAATAACAAGCAAATTCCAAACCACATTATTAAATTAATAGGCGAGAGCCTTGCAAAACTAGAGAGGATAGCAGGTAAGAAATTCGGAGATTCAAATGACCCTCTCCTGGTATCGGTCCGTTCAGGGTCTAAATTTTCTATGCCCGGCATGATGGATACCGTTTTGAATTTAGGACTAAATGAAACAAGCGTTCTGGGACTTTCAGAAAAAACGGGAAACGCTAGATTTGGATGGGATGCATACAGAAGGTTTATCCAGATGTTTGGCGATATAGTATTGAAGATAGATAAAGAGGAATTTGAGAAGATCTTGGAAGGGGTAAAACATAGGCAAAAAGTCGAGAAAGATGTTGAGCTAGGAGTATCGGCGCTTAAGGAGGTTGTTTCAGAATATAAAAAGCTTGTTAAGGAGAGGACTAAGAAGGATTTCCCTAATGACCCAAGAACACAGCTTGATATGGCTATAAATGCCGTTTTCCTATCCTGGAATAATCCAAGGGCGATCTTTTATAGAAAGCAGTATGGAATCCCTGATGATCTTGGCACGGCGGTGAACGTGCAGACCATGGTTTTTGGGAACAAGGGTGAAAGATCCGGCACAGGCGTAGGGTTTACGAGAGACCCAGCGACGGGGGAAAAGACGCTTTATGCTGAATACCTTATGAATGCACAGGGTGAAGATGTGGTAGCTGGTATTAGAACGCCAAAGCATATAGAGGAGCTGGAGCGTGAAACACCGGGTATATATAAAGAACTGATCAGGACTGCTAAAACGCTTGAGAGACACTTTAGAGATATGCAGGATTTTGAGTTTACTATTGAGGAAGGGAAGCTTTATCTACTTCAGACAAGGTCTGGGAAAAGGACAGGTATTGCATCCGGGAAAGTCGCTTATTATATGGTCAAAGAGAAACTTATTACAAAGGAAGAGGCACTACTCAGGGTAGAGCCTCAGCATCTTGAACAGTTTCTATTCCCGATATTTAACCCTAACGAAAAGAAGAATTTTAAACAGATTGGGAAGGGGCTTGCCGCATCACCGGGGGCTGCAGCAGGGAGGGTAGCGCTTGATGCTGAGACAGCTGTTGAGATGAAGCGGAAAGGTAATCGAGTAATACTGGTTAGGAAGGAGACAAGCCCAGACGATATTCATGGTATGGCGGCTTCGCTGGGGGTGCTCACTGCACGAGGGGGACGTACAAGCCATGCGGCGGTTGTGGGAAGGCAGATGGGTAAGGTATGTGTTGTAGGAGCAGAGGAAATAGTTGTAGATGAGGAAAAGAAGAGTTTTCATGTGGGAGATGTAGTCGTAAGGCAAGGTGATTATCTTTCAATAGATGGATTTGAGGGGAAGGTTTATATAGGGGACATACCTGTATTTCCTTCTGAAGTTATTCAAGTTATCGAAGGGAGCTTAAAGCCTGTAGAGTCTGAGAAGTATATAATTTTCTCCACTATTCTTAGCTGGGCGGACAAAGTAAGAAGGCTAGGTATTAGAACAAATGCCGACATTCCGAGGGATGCAAAGGTAGCTGTAAAGTTTGGTGCAGAAGGAATCGGGCTCTGCCGTACGGAACATATGTTTTTTGCCGAAGATAGGATCCCACTTATGCAGGGAATGATTCTTGCAAAGACTAGGATAGAAAGAGAAGAGTTTCTCGACAAGCTTCTTCCAATGCAGAAAGAGGATTTTAAAGGACTCTTCCGAGAGATGAGCGGATACCCCGTAAACATAAGGCTACTCGATCCCCCACTTCACGAATTTCTTCCTAAACGTGAGGAGTTGATGGTAGAGATTAGGGAGCTTGAGCTGTTAGGCGGAGATCCAACACTTTTAGAAGAGAAGCGAAAACTTCTTTCAAGGGTTGAGGAGCTTCACGAATTCAACCCCATGCTGGGGCTTCGCGGATGCAGGCTAGGAATCCTTATGCCGGAAATCAGCCGTATGCAGGCACAGGCTATAATGGAGGCGGCTTGTGAGGTTGCTGATGAGGGGGTAGAGGTAATTCCTGAGATTATGGTTCCGCTTGTTGGCATGCTTACAGAGATTAAAGCGCAAAAGGACATTATAGTTGAAGTGGCTGAAGAGGTTGTGAAAGGGTATGGGAAAAAGATAAAGTACTATGTTGGCACTATGATCGAAGTTCCTAGGGCGGCTGTTACAGCTGATGAAATAGCTAGTGAGGCTGAGTTTTTTTCATTCGGAACGAATGATCTTACTCAGACCACCTTTGCGTTCTCACGTGATGACGCTGGGAGATTCATAAGGGCTTATATGGAAAATAAGGTAGCACTCAACGGAAAGCAGGTTGAGATTTTGGAGAAGGATCCATTTTCAACACTTGATATAAAGGGTGTGGGTGAGTTTATGAAGATTGCGATTACAAAGGGAAGGAAAACAAGGCCTAATCTCAAGGTTGGGATTTGTGGAGAACACGGTGGCGATCCGGACTCAATTGAATTTTGCCATAATGTAGGCATGAATTATGTAAGCTGCTCTCCTTATAGGGTGCCGATTGCGAGGCTTTCGGCGGCAAGGATAGCTTTAAAAGAGAAGTTAAACCTGGATTAAGCGTTAATAAGAATAAAAAGTATGGAGCTTGTCTAGAACATTGTTAACTATAATTGAGAATCCCCCTGATAATACGCCTCAAATCCCTATTTCTGTTGTTAAACTTGAACTCCATCTCTTTTAA
>JAKEHC010000095.1 GCA_022615255.1 Candidatus Dadabacteria bacterium
CTCAGTGTGACCGGCTTTGCTTATCCCGTTCATCCTGAGCTCGTCTAAGGATAAACCCTGAGCCAGCGCCTGTAAAAGATTGTCGGTACCCTCGATTTAATCGAGGGTTATTCGTGCATTATATATTGCGTTGTTTTAACGAAACTTATTGCTTAGGCTCTTCTGCCTTAGTCCAGGTTTTGTCAGGATTATACCTAGTTATTGACTCAGCTATTTTTGCAGTATTCTTCCCTAGGTTTTTTTGGTACACCACATCGTCCTGATTGACGATAAAGGTCATGATTCCTGAGGACCCATACGAGGCAGGATATGCAAGGAGGGCGTAGCCAAGTATCATTTTGCCATTAACAACGTAATCATACCGTCCGCCCGGAGCATCCTTTCCCTGCGCTTTTAGAACTTTAAAGAGATAACCGTGGTATGGTGTGGGTTGACCGGTTTGTTTTTTCCTTAGGGTGTATCCCTCCCCTACTGCCTCGGCGAAAAGCGGTCCTAGAGGGCTCTCCTCCTTACCCTCTTTTGCCTCCCAGTAAAGCCCGTCATGCTTGCCCTCCGTGCTGATAATCTTCTGAGCAAATTCTATATCTCCATTACCATCACGATCCCTGCTTACATATTCGCGCTGAGCATCAACATACCCATGCATCGCTTCGATTGTGTTTAGCTCGTTTCTGCCTATCCTGCGGTTCAATAACTCCTCTTTCCCAGCTTTAGTGTCAAAAACCCAAGTCTCACCCTTCTTTACTATAGGTATCGGAAAAGGCCAGTCCTCTGAGCCTATATCGAGAACCATCATGTCAGGTGTTTCTTTTTCTAGTTTGTTCTTTTGCTCGTAATCGCTGAGGAAGCGTTCCCGAGCATTCTTATCAGCCACCTCGTCACCCGAGGAGATTATATCTTTTCCTTCTGGACCAAAAATGGCTAAAAGCTCCTGGTTATTATTAGCCTTGACTGCGTCAATAAGAGCTTTGACCGCATCCTCAGGAGAGGCGTAGCTCTTCTGCTTTATTTCAGCGGCATTGGCATGAATAAAGGTGGTACATAACATCATAACGACAGTAATTACCATCAAAATTGCATGCCGGAGTGAAGACCTATCTGTATTTTTTGCGTTTAACATTCATTGTTCCTCCATTAATAGAGTATCAGACATGAGTTCCCTCAGCTTTAGTTTGTGCAATCACAAAAGGCTTTCGAAGTTCAGTGAATTATATTCCCTCTACCTGCGACGACCACCACCCCCACGTCCACCGCCTCGGCCCCCGCCTCCAAAACCTCCACCACGGCTGGAATAACCTCGATTACTTGATATACGAGTACTCCTCCCACTGCCCATACCACTGAAGGCGCTATCACGACGTCCACCACTGTGGGTACCCTTGAAGGTGCTCCCACGACCTCCACTACCAATACTGCCTTTGAAGTCGCCATCAAAGCCTCCTCCGCGCTGCCCAAGTTTTCCCTGTTCAAACCCCCGCCCTTGAGAGCCGAGCTCTCCATAACCGCGCGCTTCACGTCTGGATTCCAAAGACCTTTTAGAGGACTGCCCAAAGCGCTGGCTCGTAGCTTTGTCCCGGTATGCAACACCTTTTCTATGATTCTGGTTATGTTGCCACTTCTCCCTACCACCCTGTATCTTATCCCGATCAATTTTGTTAAAATTGTTTGTTCTGTCTATGTCTACATTGACATCACCGTGTCCCCAGTCACAATCGGACCATCCCCATGACGACCCTACGGCATACCCAATTCCGAATCCGATAGCCCCTCCAACCAGTGCAGACCCAGCAGGGTAATACCATGGTGAATACGGTGGATAAGCAGGGTACCACCATGGGCCATAAACCGCCGCAGTGTTATATGTAGGTACATACACTACCTCGGGATTGGCAGGCTCGATCACAATGACCTGGGGGTCCGCAGGGTCTACAATCACCTTCTGCTGCTCCGTTGTCTTCAGATTTCCTTGAGCCTGAGCCTTGGCGCGAAGTTCCTGGATTGTGTCCATGACTTCCTTCTGCTGACTTAGAAAGGCGTCTCCAAGCTTTGTTGTCTGGTCCAAGTTCTGGCTCATGGCAGACAGCACATCGGGGTAATGACAGAGAGATTTTACGCTTACGTCCCAGTCTTTCTCTTTAAGCGCTTTGTCTAGGGCGTCCCCCTTCAAGTTTGGGTTTTGCTTGACCCATCTGTCTGCCTGCACAATCTCAATTGGATAGGTGGATGCCATCAGAATTTGGGACAGTAAAGAATCAGGATATAGAGCGATTGGCGCAAGCATCTGGGTGAGCTCTTCTTTGGAGAACTTTGCTGTTTCACCAGAATCCTGAGACATAACATTAAGCGGCGCTACAAGAAAAATGAGCGCTAACCAACTCAAAACACGCATGCAGGTTTTATATGGTTCGCTCATGTTACCTCCTCCCCGAAACCATTAAGGAAAGCTCCTCTAATGCGTCGGGATATGATACAACGTTGAATTCAGTCTAGAACGGCTCGATTAGCAAGTCAATAGTCGCGGCAAATGTTTGTAATCTCTCCATATCGACGCATCCTAGAAGGCGATTGGCGCGACGAACGTTAGGAATAAGCTATTCTTAACTGTCTCCCGGGCCTGCAGGCATTTCTATTCAGCCTTAAGTTTATTCCAAGCCCGAGTCTTACTTGCATTATGCTAACTTTATCCGGCTGCTTGTTCTACGCGTTTCTTTAACCCGCGTAGCTTGAATGCGAGGATGATCAGTAGCACACCAAAAATAATTGCAAAAATTCCGATTAACCAGAGCAGAGCGAGTGCGCCGGCTCCTGGCCAAAGCACCACGAGTACCCCGAACAGCACTGACGCTATACCGGCAAAGATCAGAAACCACTCACCCTCGATTTGCTTGCGTAACTCAATAGCAGCAACTACCTCGAAAATACCCCTGACTATAGCCCAAGCCGCAATTAAGTATAGCAATGCCAGTGCAGTAAGACCAGGTAAGACAAAAGTGATTACACCAACCGCAATGCTTATTAGCCCAACGATAAACATCGACCAGGGAAATTTACCATCCTTTCTTCTGCCAAAGGATGAAGCCACTGCAAAGACCCCATCAACTAGAACGTAGGCTCCAAAAAACAGTATCAGCACTGCCAGCGTGATTCCGGGCCATGCAAAGGCAGCCAATCCAAAGATTACAGCACAAACCCCACGCAGTAATACCGCCCACCAGTTCCGGGATAAAAGATGAAGCATGCCATACCTCCTTACCTTCTTCTCTCAAAGGTCCAACTGATAACTACGTTTTTAAAGATACAAATTGACAAATTTCTATGACTGTTGTCTCATAAGAATAATGCTTTAATTAAAGTTTAAACTATTATTTATCTTCAGGATTAAGGAATTTAAAGGTAACAGCAGCCAAAGCGCCTCCCAAGAAATTACCCACTATGAAAATCCATATATTTACAACGCTTGACAACCCCATTACTGTTACACCAACTGCAACTGCCGGATTAAACGCCGCTCCTGAAATAGCTCCTACCGAATAAGCCCCTATTAAAACCGTGAATCCAATTGCTAATCCATAAAATGAATTCCCGCTAGTATTTTTAGATGTCGCAACATTAAGCACCACGTAGCAAAGTGCAAATGTAAACAGGAATTCTGCTATAAGGGCATATACAGCATTAGGTTGGGCAGGCTCGACCGGAGGATGCCCCTTAAGAAAAAGTACAATTAAAGCAGCTATCACCCCTCCTATAACCTGGGCGATAATATAGGGAATAACATCCTTCGTTGCACATCTTCCACGCATCCATACAGCCAGGGTTACTGCGGGGTTATAATGTCCTCCGGATATGTGTCCACCCGCATAAACCATGACCATGAGCGCGGAGCCTATTGCCAATGGCGCCATAGCACCAGCCCCTGGTTCAATCACAGTAAACCCGATTGTAAGCACTAGAAAAAACGCTCCGATGAATTCAACGATATATTTGTTCATGTTACCATCCTCCTTTATTTAAATTTGTTGACAGATATTAAAATAGGAAGTTACTTTGTTCAAGTCATTTGTTTGAATTAGAATCCTGTGAACTTATAGAAAGCTCCTCTGCTTCCATGACCCAGCCCCCGCCGAGGGTTTTGTACAAACCCACAAGATTCAAAAAGTGCTTACCCTGCGCCTCTGCTTGCGCAAGCTCGGCATCAAAGAGCTTTCTCTGGGCATCGAGCACATTCAGATACTCCACCAATCCTTCGTCATACCGGAGTTCAGCGAGACGAAGGTAATCCTTCAATATGCCTACCTGTCTATTTTGGACGTCTAACTCTACACCAGAGTTCTTATATCCTACAAGTGAATCGTTAACCTCTTTAAGTGCATTAAGTATTGTCTGTTCATAATTATAAATTGCTTGTTCAGTGCGCGCTTCAGCCGATTTTACTTGATTCCTGATTCTTCCCCCTTCAAATAGAGGCTGTGCAAGTACAGCGCCGAACTTATAGAAAAGCGATGAGCCGTCGAAGAAATCTACAAGCTCAGAGGTTTCAAAACCTAACAGGGCACCAAGATTAATTTTTGGGAAATACTCAGCTTTTGCCTCGCCAATTTTTGCATTTGCAGCAACTAGCTGATCCTCTGCCTGTAGGATATCAGGTCTCTTTTCAAGTAAATCAGAGGGTTGGCTAGAAGGAACGTCAGGGATTTTAAGCTCGTCGAGTGTCTTTCCGCGTTTTATTTCACCGGGATTTTGCCCCAAAAGAACACTCAACTGATTCTCTTTTCGTGCAATCTCAGTCTCTAATTGTGGAATCACAACTGCTGCAGACTCAACCTGAGATTCTGCTTGCCTGACTTCCAATTCTGATGTAACGCCCCCTTCAAACCGAAGCCTGATCAATCGAAGTGATTCCTCAAAGGATTTTAATGTCTGTCTTGCGATATCGAGCCTTTTGTCAAGCTCAAGAATGCCAATGTATGTGCCTGCCACAGAAGTCACAAGTGTCAGGATAACAGTGCGCTGAGCCTCCTCCTGGCTCAAAAGGTCGGCGCGGGCAGCCTCCGTTGCCCTTCGAATACGTCCCCATAAATCTAGCTCATACGTTAGTTGAAAAGCAAGTACAAAATCATTGAAATTTTGGTCAACACCCGAAGAGCTAGGTAGAAAAGTATTCGAAGATCTGATCCTGGCACCGGCGGCAACAGCACCTACCGATGGGAAGAGTTCAGAGCGAGTAATACCAAGCCTAGCGTAGTATTCTTGAACAACTGCTACAGCTATCTTGAGGTCCTTGTTTTGCTCAAGCGAGGTTTGTATGTACTTATTTAGAACAGGGTCGTTGAATTGTTCCCACCAGAGGACGTTAGCAACATCAACAGCCTTCTCAATAGAGAGCCGCCAGCCTTGAGGCATATCTACATCCGGACGGCTGTAATTCGGTCCAAGCATACAGCTCGAGAGCGCCAAGACAAGTAATGAGGAGAAGATAAAACTACGCATTTCTAGTCTCAGCCACCCTCCTGTTTTGCTCCTAAATCATGAGTTATACCATCGCCATGCGCAGGCGCTGGGGTTGGAACCTTCTTCTCTTTACCAAAGAAACGCTCACTGAAGCCCTCTACAAGAAAAAAGAATAGTGGCACAAAGAACACCGCAAGTATGGTAGCCGTAATCATGCCACCCATGACTCCTGTTCCAATCGAGTGGCGGCTATTCGCTCCCGCACCGCTAGCAATCACAAGAGGAACCATACCGAGAATGAAGCATAGGGAAGTCATCACAATGGGTCTTAGCCTTAGCCTGGCTGCCTCAGCAGCCGCATCGAGTAAAGACATACCCTCCTGACGTTTTAGCACCGCAAACTCGACAATAAGAATTGCGTTCTTTGCAGCCAGCGCTACTAAAGTTACAAGACCAATTTGGAAATAAACATCGTTGTCGAGCCTTCGAAGCCAGATAGCAAGCAATGCTCCGAAGATACCGGTAGGCACCGCTAGAGTAACACTCAAAGGCAGAGACCAGCTCTCATACTGAGCTGCAAGAATAAGAAATACTAATATGAGACCGAATATAAAAGCGATTGAGGAAGTCCCGCCACTCTGCTTCTCCTCAAAAGCCTCTCCACTCCAGGCAAAAGTAAAGCCTTGAGGCAAGACTTCGCGTGCAACTTGCTCCATAGTGGCTATCGCCTGACCTGAACTAAAACCTGAGGCAGCGCTTCCAGTGATCTTCGCTGAAGGAAAGCCGTTAAATCGGGCTACCAGGTCAGGACCCGTAGTATACCGTGTCGTAACTACTGCAGAGAGCGGTACCATATCCCCTTGAACTGTACGGACGTAGATCTGTCCTATATCCTCAGGGCGTACCCTGTATTGAGATTCGGCTTGCAAGATGACCTGAAACACCTGGCTATATTTGTCGAACTGACTAACATAAAGGGAGCCAAAGAGCGTTTGCATGGCGTTATACACATCCTTAATGGGGACTCCGAGCGCCTGAGTCTTTTGTCTGTCAACGTCGAGGAAAAGCTTCTGGCTTGTCGAACGTATCGTGCTTGATAAGCCCTGAAGCTCGGGGCGTGAGCTTGCCGCAGCTATAAACTCGCGCGTAACTCGATCCACCTCAGAGTAACCTCCGCTTCCGCGATACTGAACCCAGAACTCAAAGCCTCCTGTCACGCCAAGCCCCGGTATTGAAGGCGGATTCATGGGGAAAACCTGTGCATCCTTAATCGCTGAAAGCTCCGGATAAACCTCCTTGATCACCTGTGGAGCCTGCATTGACTTTTCCTCACGTTCTTCGTAGTCCTTTAGCGAAATAAAAAGCGTTGCGGCATTTGTCTTCATTTGAGAATCAAGCAAGCTGTATCCAGCTGGAACTGCAACCGAATAAACAGCAGGATTTTTAATGAAGATGTCTGTTGCGAACTTGCCTACTCTCTCCGTACGATCTAGACTCGCCGCATCTGGCAGGTAGCCAACGCCAAACAAGTAGCCCTGATCCTCGGCAGGAACAAAGCTCGTTGGAATAGACTTAAAGAGACCATATATCGCCAAAAGCATAACGCCGAATAAAATCGATGCCAATGTTGCACGTTTGATTACCATGCGCACAGTATTTGTATAGCGGTGTGTAATGCGGTCGAACCAGGCGTTGAACCACTTGAAGAATCTCGCCATTAAACCTTTCCTTTCGCCGTGCTGTGGTTTAAGCATAATTGCTGCAAGCGCCGGCGTAAGTGTAAGCGCAACAAACCCTGAGATAGCCATTGAGATAGCAATCGTAACAGCGAACTGTTTGTAAAGCTGTCCTGTGATCCCACCAAGGAATGCCGTAGGAATAAAAACAGAGGCAAGCACAAGAACAATTGCGATTACAGGACCTGTAACCTCGTCCATTGCGCGCCTGGTAGCCTCACGCGGCGGCAGATTAAACTCATGCATATTACGCTCGACATTCTCAACCACTACTATTGCATCGTCCACCACAAGACCAATCGCAAGCACCATACCAAATAACGTCAACATATTTATAGAGAAACCTAGTGCAGACATGCCGATGAAAGTGCCCACGATTGAGACCACAATTGCAATACAGGGTATGATTGTAGCCCTGAAGCTCTGGAGAAAGAGGAAGACGACCAGCACAACAAGCACAACCGCTTCTAATAACGTATGGAACACCTCATTTATTGACGCCTTAATGAACTTAGTTGCATCCAGTGCAATCTTATAGTCGAGACCGGGAGGGAAACTTTTTTCAAGCTCTTCTAGGGCCTGCCGGACCTGCTTTGATACATCCAGAGCGTTGGCATCCGCTTGTTGGTAAACTGCGATCAACGCCGCCGGTTTATTGTCGTACCTCGCTCGTAGCGAGTAACTCTGCATGCCAAGCTCCGCACGCCCAACGTCCTTTATTCTAACAACCGCAGCACCTGTATAATCAGTGCGGAGTATAATGTTCTCGAACTCTGAGGGGTCGGACATCCGCCCTTGCGCTATGATTGGGAAGGTAAGCTCCACAGGGTTAGCGGTAGGTGACTGACCAATCTGTCCAGTAGAATACTGCTCGTTCTGGGCTTTTACGGCTTCTGCTATATCAGTCGGAGTAATCTTGAGTTGTGCCATACGGTCGGGCTTGAGCCAAAGACGCATTCCGTAGAAAGGCACGCCAAAAATTTGAGACAGGTTCGCACCCGGGATGCGTTTAAAAGCATCCAGCACATAAATATTAGCGTAGTTGTTTAGGTAGGCTTCGTTGTAGGTGCCATCAGGAGAAACCAGAGCAATTACCATAAGAAAAGAGTTTGTGCGTGGTTGCACCTGTATACCCTGTGCCTGTACAGCGGAAGGAAGCTGAGCCATTGCCCATTGAACTCGGTTCTGTACGTTGACCTGGGCAATATCTGGGTCGGTATCAATCCCAAAAAATACAGAGAGTGTGTAATTCCCAGTAGAAGAACTTGTCGAGTACATGTAAATCATATCTTCAGTGCCGTTCACCTGGTACTCTATCGGTGCTGCAACTGCATTCGACACGTCCTCCGCGTCAGCACCCGGGTAAGTAGCTGTCACCTGGATCTGGACTGGAGTGATGTTAGGGTATTGGGCTATTGGCAGTGAAAATGCTGAAACAAGCCCAGCTATTACAATTACAATCGAAATGACAGCGGCAAAAACCGGCCTATCGATGAAGAACCTGGAGATCATCCGTTAACCTCCTTATTCATTACTGGGCTGTTTGCGAAGAAGTGTCAGTGCCTTGAGTTTTTGCAGTGTTCTGCTTAACAACCTTAACCGGTGCGCCTTCCCGAAGCTTATTAGTTCCAACTACAACCACCTCTTCTCCGTGTTTTAAGCCTGAAGTTATGAACCATCTATCGTTCCCTTCCCATTGGCCAGCCTCGACGTTACGAAGCTCCGCTTTGCCGTCTTTTACAACGTATACTGCATGCCCCTTTGCTGTCTGTATTACCGCTTGCTGAGGCACAGCGATCGCATGTGGACGCGTTGCTCCTATGACTTGGACTCGCACAAACTGTCCAGGGCGCAAAAGACCTTGCGGGTTATCAAGTACAGCACGTACGAGGAAGGTTCCTGTATCCTTACTAAATAACGGAGCGGTAAATGTCACACGCCCCTTTTCAGGAAAAATAGAACCGTCCGCCAAAACAAGTTGTACTTCGAAATCGTCATTTGGCGGGAATTTTAAAAGCCCCTTGGCAATCTCATCGCGATACTTAAGCATGTCGTTTTCTGAAACACTGAAGTAGACCCAGATTGGGTCGGGTACGGACACAGTCGTCAGCAGGCTAGCTGGCCCCGGTGAAACCAAACCACCTTCACGCTGTAACGCACGGTCGGAAAGCCCGGTAACCGGGGAGGTGATTGTTGTATAACTCAAATTAATCTCAGCATCCATAACATTCGCTTTGGCTGATTGTAAAGCCGCCTCAGCCTCTAGAAAAGCAGCTTCAGCATTATCCCGATCCCTCTGGCTCACGGCATTTTGCTTATAAAGGGGTTCTATACGGTTGTACTCGCGGCGCGCCCTATAAAGATTTGCTTTAGCCGCAGCTAACTGCCCTTTTGCCTCTTCGAGTTTTGCTTGAAATGGACGTGGATCTAGTTGGAATAGCACATCCCCCTGTTTTACGAGGGAGCCTTCTTTGTATGCTATTTTATCTATATAACCCTCGACTCGGGCCCGAATCTCTACAATATGTGAGCTTTGAGTCTGTCCCACGTATTCAACTGTAACTGGGACTGTTTTCGGCTCAACCTTCGTTGCACTTACCTCAACTGGGGCTTGAACCTCTTTTTTTTCATTATCACAGCCCGTGAAAAAAGAGGTGAAAACCAAAGTGCAGACAATCAGCCAAGTGGTGTTATGGTGAAAAGCGATTCTCATGAATAAGAAGTCAATTTTTATGCTTATCATACCTCCCCCCTTACAAGTAAATGCCGTTAAAGGTAATTAGTCAATATTTCACTAGTTAATAAAGGGTATTACTTAATCTTTATACTCTACGGAAATATCGAAAGTGTTATCTTATCATTTTATTTAGGATTTACAACAGCTACGTAGGATGAGCTAAGTAGTATAAAAACCATACGTTACATTATCAGATAGAATGAACTAATCTCACACTTGCCTTCTGCCCAGATACTTACAAATGTTAAGATACAATTTATATTTCTAAATCCCCACACCGTGTTAACCGGCGAAGATGATCTTAGTCGAGAGAACACAAGAGTTGACACGACTCTTATTCTTTGAATATTTATTCACATGCCTTTAACAAAGCAGAATCTTTTCAAACCTTCTCTTTATTGGCTACTCATATTTCTTCCAATTACTGTGTGGGTGGAACACGCGCTGCCGGAATCACACCGACTAATTTTCTTTTCGGCATGCCTGGCTATCATCCCGCTTGCCGGTCTTCTCGGACTTGCTACTGAACACATCGCAGCGCGCGCAGGTGAGGGATTCGGTGGGTTTCTCAACGCTACGTTCGGGAACGCAGCCGAGTTCATCATCGCTATCGTCGCGCTGTTAAATAGCCAAGTGGACATCGTTAAGGCTTCTCTTACCGGTTCTATCATTGGAAACCTGCTTCTTGTACTTGGTGCTTCCTTTCTAGCGGGTGGGGTCCGCCATAGTGTTCAGAACTTCAACCCCGTCGGAGCTGGCTCTCATGCCGCCACGCTCAGCATTGCTGCCATCGCTCTCATCATACCAGCTGCTTTCCATCACATAGGGAAAGGTCTGATCAGCGCCGAGCTTGAGCAAGATTTGAGTTTAACCATTTCATTAGTACTCCTTTCACTTTACATGTTCTCACTTCTCTTTTCCCTACACACTCATCGGAAGCTTTTCACGAGCGACGAACATCACAACGGCAACGAGCACACGGAGAAGCCTTGGAGCATCCCTAAATCTATTCTTTATCTTCTAGGCTCGAGTGCTCTAATCGCCTGGATGAGTGAAATCCTAGTGGGTTCAGTAGAACAGGCAGCGCATGACATGGGGATGTCGGAAGTTTTTGTCGGTGTCATCGTCGTTGCGATAGTCGGCAACGCTGCCGAGCATAGTACCGCAATCATAATGGCGCTCAAAAACCGCATGGATTTGAGCCTTGGGATTGCAATCGGAAGTAGTACCCAAATCGCGCTTTTCGTGGCTCCGCTTCTTGTAGTCTTAAGCTATGCGATAGCGGCTCATCCGATGGACCTTGTGTTTACACGCGGTGAAGTGCTCGTAGTTGTATTTGCAGCTTTTCTCCTAAACCAGATTGCAGTGGACGGCAAATCAACTTGGTTTAAAGGGGTACAACTACTTGCTCTCTACACAATTATCGCAATTGCTTTCTACTTCATTCCATAAAGGAAATATCTCTGATAATATGAAAACTCCTTTTGCTAACGGAGAAGCCGATCAGGGTCGAAACTGTTTTCTATTTAAAAATCGGTATAAAATCGGGATAGGAATTATGTCTCCTAAATTAAAAAAGTTTTTACGGATGATAAATTCTCGCCATACTATTCGAAGGGATTGAGGCATTTGAAAACCTGATCTCTGTCAAGATAAATGGTGAATTGAAAAAGGCTTAGCTAGGTCTGATGCAAGCGGTTGAAGCAGAAACGATCAAATGAGAAACAAAGAGTAAAATATTAGTTATTCTAGAGGGTCTGAAGCTATGGAACTTTTCATTCCATCTTGACTGTCATACCTTCAGCGCCCAATGTCAGAGCAACACCCTTAAGTGTAGACTCCAAGCGTAGAACGACGCCATGCTCGTTTTTTAAAATCAAGCCGCCAACACCGCCACCCAGCGCAAAACCGATTTTACCTTTAACATAAGTCCCTGGAAACTGAGACACACGGGTTAAGTTGTAAACTTCTCCCACAGCTGCCACTTTGGCTATACCTATACCACCTACAGCAAGACCGCCAGTTTTAAAGGGATATTGCTTTCCTTTGAAATAGAGGGTTCCTCCACCTACACTGCCACCGATAATGAACCCAAATTGTGTTTCGTTAATCTCAACGGTTCCCGATGGCGGTTTGGTTTCCTTAGCTATCGTTACAGTAGCAATCAAGAAAACTAAACCAATTACTATAAGCTTTGTTATATTCCCCGATATAAAGACCTCTCTAAATCGAGTTTCCAGAAGCCCTAGAGCTGTAGGGATTTGTATAGATTTTTTCATAGTGATTTACCTCCGCTTTTTTTGTTATTCTACCCACAGTCTTACTTTAGCCAAGGTGAGAAATAAGGTTTTCAGACAAATCATGTGATTGAATATAGTCTTGTGTCAAACTAATACAATTTAAGAGGAGGGATTATACAAGGACTCCTCTAATTATGCAAGTAAGCGAATTAGATCACCAAAAATGTTACCAAGACATACATCGTTAGATCACGAGAAATGTTACCGAAAGGTA
>JAKEHC010000096.1 GCA_022615255.1 Candidatus Dadabacteria bacterium
GGAATTTGATTGGATGAATGAATTATTTAAAGCAATGATTGAAAAATCAATTGTTTGGGATGAGTTATGGATGTTTTAACACATGTTTTGAAGCTAAGGCTCCTCCGAGGGGGCTCCCCTACAATAATAGGTCCGTTGGTCAAATACGACACAGCCTTTTTGGGATCATAGGGGAAGGTGTTAACAAAAATTGCCGGGAATCATTTGTTCTTTATGATTCCAACGTGATTCGAACTTGACAAAAAGGGAGCAGTAAAGAGATATGATACGGGATACAAAATTCATCGAGTATCGTGAATCATGTATATTGCATCATTTTAATCTACCTTCTCAACTATAACACTAATCGGCTGTGCGCCGGGAATGGATGTTACAATTTTGGCTATTGGCGTGCCTTTGTTGATTTCTTTTACAGTAAGAGTCTTAGTGTCCGGAGTTATATCTTGCCCCGAAAGCGGCTCAAAGAAGAATTTGAGTTTGGCATCTTCGGGAAGACCGAATACCTCCGCTTTGATGGGCGCCGGCTTACCCACATCGGCATCGGCTACAAATAAGTTATAGCCCCATGCCTTTAAATCCGCACCCAAGAAACTCCCGTCTGGTGTTTTAAGACTTACTCTAATCGTTCCATCTTTATTCATAACAGTTGGGGGTAAATCATGGAATTCAACTGCAATCTCACTATCCTTTATCCCTATTACGTCGCCATTCATGAATTTATCCTCTTTAAGATCAAGGATGCCTACTTCAAATCCCGCAAGGTTTGAGATTTCCTTATCTGGGGTAATAAGCGTGGTACTGAGCTTCCCGAAACCGATGATAATCTGATTTAATGACTGAAGCTTATCAATTTCAGAAGGCAAACCTCCCTTGGAAAGCGAGATTTTTAAACTACCTTTCCTTCCCGTGGCAACGAGTTCTACCGCATCGGATTCAGAAGAAGCAACTACTATCTTCTCCCATCCATCCTTAGTCTCCCTTACATTGACAACTGGGTTTTCCCTCGGAGTACCTCCTTTAAGGAATGCCCTGACAGTTGTAATTCTTCCGGTGTGTTGTGGATTAACAAAAATTTCACCGACTAAAGAACTAAACTCAATCTGAGCGTATTTAGGCGTGTCTGAGAGCATCTTTTCTTTTCCCTCCGTAAACAACTCCCCTGAGGATTGAGCAAGAGGAGGCAAAGGTAATGTTTCTGCAATTGACTGAGATGCTAGAAACAAGGTAATGGAAAAAAAAACGAGCGATGTTGAAGCCAATTTTAATCTACTATAGTTATTCATATTCTCCTCTTTGATACAAAGTATTATTTCATCGCGATTACTTCATCTTTTCGTTGATTATAAGATAAAACTGACTAGAATAAATCACTCCCTAGAAGCCAAAGTAAACTTTATGCCGCCAATACGGATTTTATCAGACGTGTCACCGAAGACTAATTTTAATTCAAGATTAATGGTTCCGTCAATTCTTGCATCAAATGCGCTTACCTTATGGCAAGTAGGATTTGTGCTTGATAGCCTAGTAGTATCATCGCGGATTACAAGCGAGCTATCAGAAGTGGTTAATTTGGAAAGTCGAGTTTGAGAAATGTATGTTTTTGCGGAGGAAGCCGATTCTATCGTGTAGCAGAGCTCGAATTCCTTAATAAAAAAATCCTTTGTGTCCCTTGTAGATGGGAGCGTAAGACCAAGATTTATCCATTGATAGTCATTTTCTCTGATAGGCGTAGGAGTCGAAATCTCCACAGCCGTGCTTGGACAGCAATAAGGTCTCACAGTAACAAGGGAAGGCGGGCTTGGAACAAAGCCAAGAGGGCTAGTCCATATTTCAAGCTCCGAACCTTCCTTAGATTCTGTAGAGCCACTATTCAAGGCAGCACACGAAGCAGCAAGAACTAGAAAAGTTATAGGTATAATAAGCTTTATTGTTTTCCTCACAAATATTCTCCTTTTGATAAATTCATGGATTTTTACAACCGCGATAAATCGCACTTGACAAGTTACACATTTTTTGTGCATAATATTATTAACTACAAAGTTTCAAATGCAACTCTTATAGAACCAATATAAATATCCTCTATTTTGAGCCGTGACATTTAGCTAGAAAAGTCTATATGCAAGAGAGTCCAAAGATTAATGGTAAGAGCATCTAAAGAAGTATCCCAAAACTCCAGCGATAAGAGGGAGCCAGAAGTGGAGTCTTCTTCTCTCAACCTGAATGAGCTGAGAAATAGAAGGCCTACGGAATTAATGAGGATGGCGAGGAGCCTTAATATAGAAGAAATATCCAGAATGTCGAAGCAGGATCTAATCTATGCGATTCTTAGAGCGGAAAGCGAAAAAGAGGGTGTCATTTACGCAGAGGGGGTTCTTGAGATCCTGTCTGAAGGCTACGGCTTTTTAAGGTCACCAAAATACAGCTATCTTCCAGGACCGGATGACATATACGTATCAAAATCACAGATACGCTCGTTTAATCTTAAAACCGGCGACACAGTCGGCGGCCAGGTTCGCCTCCCTAGGGAAGGGGAAAAGAACCTTGCTCTACTTAAAATCGAACACGTGAACTACGAAGCTCCAGAAGTCTGTCGGGACCGAATACCTTTTGAAAACCTTGTCCCGCTACATCCTGAAGAGAAAATCCATCTTGAATATGACCACAATGAATTCTGCACAAGAGTTATGGACTTATTTATTCCGATCGGAAAGGGACAAAGAGGTTTAATAGTTGCTCCTCCTAGAACTGGCAAGACGATACTGCTTCAAAGAATCGCTAACGCAATAACGAAGAATCATCCGGATATAATGCTTATCGTCCTCCTCATAGATGAGCGTCCTGAAGAAGTAACAGATATGGAAAGGTCGGTAAAAGGTGAGGTGGTAAGCTCTACATTTGACGAACCGGCACAAAGACACATCCAGGTCTCGGATATGGTGCTTGAAAAAGCAAAAAGGCTTTCTGAACATGGTAAAGACGTCGTAATTCTTCTTGACAGCCTTACAAGGCTTGCGAGAGCAAGTAATACAGTAACACCAGCAAGCGGAAGGGTTCTCTCAGGCGGAATGGAAGCAACTGCGCTTCAAAGACCCAAGAGATTTTTCGGTGCCGCAAGAAATACAGAAGAAGGCGGAAGCCTCACCATAATCTCCACCGCCCTGATTGATACAGGAAGCAGAATGGATGAGGTAATCTTCGAAGAGTTTAAGGGCACGGGTAACATGGAAGTTTATCTCGATAGAAAACTCGCAGATAAAAGGGTTTTCCCTTCGTTTGACCTTCAACGCTCAGGAACGAGAAAAGAGGAGCTTTTACTCCCTGAAGATGTGCTAAACAGGGTATGGCTTCTTCGTAAAATACTAAGCCCTATGAGCACCATAGAAGCAATGGAGTTTCTCTTGGATAAGATGAGAGGGACGAAATCCAATAAAGAGTTCTTGAACTCAATGAATCAGTAGAGTCTCTATTTTTTTAAAACAAAGCTCGTCTTCTATTAATTCCTCAAACCAAAATATTATGCGAGATTGATAAAAGAGAGAGTCTTAATTTCCTCTTGTATGGCCAATAGTTTTATGTGTAATTTAAGGGTGTTTAGATAGATTTAAAGGGGATTTTAACTGATTTGCCTTTCTTTTTAGATTATGCTAAATTAAAAAGCCTGCTATCCTAAGTTGGGTACTGAGGCAGCAGGCTTTTTCATCCTTGAAGAGGGGAGGTTATCTCTTTTTACCTCCCTTCTTTCCACCCTTCTTACCGGCTTTCTTTTTTGTAGCCATCTAGCTTATCACCTCCTTTTTTTAAAAAAATGTAGATAATAAAAACCCTCGTCTTCGTCGCCAAAAACGAGGGGAAATTTTTTTCTCTTTCTGAATTTGTAATTTCCATTTAATGACAATTAACACAACTTTAATTTGTTTTGTAAACTTTGTCAAGTGTTTTCTTAAAAATTTTCTACATAATGTTGTATGTGGTGATTTCTTATACACCAAATAATGTAAGATACGACTGATTTACACCAATTAACTTAATACTAAATCGACTTTGTAAATTTATTTTTCAGACAAATTATCTAATTCCACTTGAGAGGATAAAGTGATTATAGAGGAATCATAAAAGAATCGTAAAACGTCTAGAAACTTGCAGAGGAGCGGCTTCTAGCAGCGATTTTATTGTCGCGGCATGCCTGTCCTGAGCTTGGCGAAGGGATGGCGTTACTACGATGAAGAACATCTATTAAATCGGAATAGTAGCGTAAGGCTTTAATCTTGCATCATTTCGAGGTTTGCAAATAGTATGGATTGAATGGCATTAATATTTAAATCTAAAAAAGCCTTCTTACCTCACGAAGAACCTCTACGAGTTTGTCGACCTCTTCTCTCGTGTTATATAGGTAAAAACTCGCCCTGACAGCGTTCTCTATGCCTAGTCTTCTCATAAGAGGCTGGGCGCAATGGTGACCTGAACGCACTGCGATTCCCTCTTCATCGAGCACACCAGCCACATCGTGCGGATGAACACCTTTGATATTAAATGAAATAACCCCCACCCTATCGGACCCTCTAGATCCATAAAGCTCTATCCAAGGAAAATCGGACATCCTATCTATGGCGTAACTAAGAAGCTCGTTTTCGTGCTCGGAAATGCTTTCTAAACCAACCATCTTTAAATAATCTATAGCTGCGCCGAGTGCGATTCCCCCTGCGATGTTGGGTGTTCCCGCCTCGTATTTCCATGGAAGCTCATTCCAAGTGGCTTTCTCCAGGGTAACTGTCTCTATCATATCACCCCCGTAGAGGAAAGGCTCCATCTCCTTAAGAAGACCATAGCGTCCGTAAAGGAAGCCCGTTCCTGTGGGTCCGAGCATCTTATGACCTGAAGCCGCTAGAAAATCACAGCCAAGCTCAATTACATTTATCGGAAGATGTGGAATGGATTGCGCCGCATCCACTAAGACAACCGCTCCCACCTTCTTGGCTTCTCTTACCAGCTCACTAATGGGATTGATCGTTCCTATAACGTTAGATGCGTGAACAACTCCGACGAGTTTCGTCTTCTCTGAAATAAGCTTTGGAAATTCATCAAGCCTTAATCTTCCTTCATGATCCACATCTAAAATCTTTAGAGTGATTCCTTTGCGGTCTCGGAGCATCTGCCAGGGAACTATATTAGAATGATGCTCCATAATGGTAATTAAAACCTCATCACCCTTCTGTAAATTATGAAGCCCCCAACCGTATGCAACAAGGTTTATTGACTCGGTAGCGTTTCTTGTAAAAATAATCTCGCGCCAGCTTTTAGCACCGATAAAATCCGCAACCTTTTTGTGCGAGTCTTCATAGAGAACTGTGGACTCATAACTAAGCGTATGAACCGCTCTATGAACATTAGCATTCGTTTCTTCATAAAACCTTTTTTCAGCCTCGATTACAGATCTCGGCTTTTGAGTAGTTGCGGCGTTGTCAAAATAGATTAAGGGCTTACCCCTGATCTTACGACTGAATATAGGGAAGTCCTTTCTAATTCGGTAGGGATCGAGACTTTCTATATCTGCTTTAAGCTTTTCCATAAAACCTCGCTTTATACTCTACTAATCCCTTATCAAAACGTATATATTCTCCCCTTCAATCCTTAATTGATAGGTTTCAATTGGCACAACTGCCGGCATGGAAAGCACATCGCCGGTTCTCACATTAAATTTTGCGCCATGCCAGGAGCAGGTTATTATCTCCCCTTCTAAAGAACCGTCCGAAAGTGGATATTCCATATGCGAGCATTCATCCTTTATAGCGTAGTATTTCCCATTTATATGGCAAATTGCGATAGTCTCGCCATCGGCGTCGAAGGGCTTAATTTCCCCAGGAAGAATATCGGATGTCTTAGCTACCTTTACGAACTCAGCCACTCTATTTTTACTCCGCCTTATTCCATTAGCTCGGGTTTCGTGACTCGAACTACAAAAAACAAATCCCGATAGACAAACCACAAGGGACAAATTTGAACCCTATTCTTTCTCACCAGGCCAATCTGTTATCCCATATACACCCGACTTTAAAACCTTCAAGGCTAAGAGACCGCACTTATATCTTACCGGTGAGAGCGTTACTCCTAAGGCTGAAAGCATATCCTCCTTGTTGATTTTCTTTATATCATCCACGTCCTTGTCAATGATCATATCCGTAAGTATTGATGCCGCAGCCTGGCTTATTGCGCATCCCTTTCCTGAAAACCTTACCTCCTCGACCTTATTATCAACAATCTTTAAATCAATCCTTATAACATCTCCGCATGAAGGGTTCCCTTCTTCATGAGATATATCAGGTATAAGAAGACTCCCATAATTCCGAGGGTTTTTATAGTGATCAAGAAGATATTCCATCTCATCAAAACCCATGTGCATAACCCCTTTATTACGTTGAACCCTTTTCTTTGAGAATCTCGATAAAGTAGAGTTTTAATCCACCACACATTGTTAAAAAAATGGATGACATTCAGTGAGTTCTGTTTAATAATTGCGAAAGCTGTCTTAATATTAATATCATAAGACACTCTCCAAATGCTTTCCCTGGGCGAAGCGATCAGTGACAATACCCTCAAGACCCTTTCGAATTGGCTCTACCTTCATGCGCTCTAGGCTTTCACTGGCAAAAGCAAGCAGAAGAAGCACTCGTGACGTCCCCTCATCTATGCCCCGGGAACGTAGGTAAAAAATCGCATTCCGATCAATCTGCCCTATCGTTGCCCCATGAGTGCACTTCACATCATCGGCATATATCTCAAGCTGTGGCTTTGTATCAATTTGAGCCTCATCCGAGAGCAACAGATTTTTATTGGTCTGCTTGGCATCGGTCTTTTGGGCGTCCTTGTGAACGATAATTCTGCCATGGAAAACCCCGTGGGACCTGCCATCGAGTATTCCTTTATAAAGCTGTCTGCTGTCGCAGTGAGGACTTGCGTGTTCGACCCTCATGTAGTTATCCATATGCTGCCTGCCGGTTGGCATAAAGAGGCCATTTATCATACACTCAGAGCCTTCACCCGCCATCACAGGATGCACGTTGCTTCTTACAAGCGCGCCGCCCAGAAGCACCGAATGCAATGTAACATTACTGCTCCTAGACTGCTGAAATCTTATCGTCGAGACGTTGAACGCCTTCTTACTCTCCCGCTCAATCATATAGTGGCTGAGCACGCTATTCTCACCCACTACAACCTCTGAGATTGAATTTGAGAAATAGACATCCTCTCCTAAAGATATGTAATCCTCGATAATTGTTGCCTGGCTGTTGTCTTCTAATACTATCAGGTTGCGTGGATGGGTAATGGTAGGCGAGGAGGCTGAAGATGATATGTATAATATATAAATAGGCTCTTTAAGTACTGCACCATTTGGTATGTATATAAATGCTCCATCCTTCAAAAAAGCGGTATTTAGCGCCAAAAATGCGTCCCTCTGAAAGTCGGCATATTGAGCAAGATGCTCATCAAGCACATCTCCTTCCACCGTTAATGCACGTGAAAGGCTGCCTAACTTTAAACCGTCAACGCTAAAGCGTATAGAGGAAAGTGACGGTGAATATTGTCCATTGAGAAATACAAGACGGGTGCATTCAAGCCCACTAAACGTATACCGCTCAAGCTCTTTAGAATCAAGTTTCTCATGGCCGTTCTCTGCCAGTTTGAAAGGTGTACGTGTAATTGGACCCACGTTAGTGAACCGCCAATCTTCATCCTGGATTGTCGGAAATCCTAACTCAAAGAATCTCGAGATACCAGCCCGCCGAATGGAGCGTAGCCATGTTGGGTCATTGATAAGCGATCCCTTCTCAAAACGCTCGAATCCTTCTAAGTAGCTTTCCTTACTCTGCATTACGATTGTATCCATTCTATGCTCCATTTTTAAGCGTTTACAGGCACAGCAGTTCGAGATTCCTCTTCAAGCCAAGAATAGCCTTTGCTCTCAAGCTCAAGAGCCAATTCCTTGCCACCTGACTTTACAATCCTCCCATCGACTAGCACATGCACATAGTCTGGCACTATGTAGCTAAGTAACCTTTGGTAGTGGGTAATAACGATAAATGCGCGCTCCTTGTTCCTAAGTGCATTGACACCCTTAGCAACGATTTGTAGGGCATCAATATCAAGACCTGAATCAGTTTCATCCAGTATGCCCAGGGTAGGCTCAAGCACAGCCATTTGAAAGATCTCATTTCGTTTCTTCTCTCCCCCTGAGAATCCCTCGTTTACAGAACGCTGCAGGAGATCGTCGCTCATATGTACTATCTTCCCTCTCTCCTTTAGTAGTTTTGCAAACTCAACTGGCTTGAGAGGTTCAAGACCGCGAAACTTCCTCTGAGCATTTAAGGCTGTCCGCATTAGGTATGTATTAGTAACACCTAGGATCTCAACCGGGTACTGGAAAGCCATAAAGATTCCCATACATGCGCGCTCCTCAGGCTTTATTTCCATAAGGTTTTTTCCCTGGTAGATTATCTCCCCTTCGGTAATCTCATACGTATCGCGCCCAGCCAAAACTTGAGCAAGAGTGCTTTTGCCAGAGCCATTCGGACCCATAATTGAATGGACCTCGCCAGCATTTACCTTTAAGTCAACACCATTTAGAATCTCCTGGTCGTTTACCTTCACATGTAGATTCTTGATTTCAAGCATAGGTTTTTTTACCATTTTCTATATCTTCTCCTTTTACAAAATTACGTTTAGAGATTTAACCAACGCTACCCTCGAGGCTGACGCTTAATAATCTCTCCGCTTCAACAGCAAACTCAAACGGCAGCTCACCCAGAACCTTCTTGCAAAAACCGTTGACTATCATTGATACAGCATCTTCTGCAGATAAGCCACGCTGTTTAAGGTAAAAGATTTGATCCTCCCCAATCTTAGAGGTAGATGCCTCGTGTTCCATCTGGGCAGATGAGTTTTTCACCTCTATGTATGGGAATGTATGGGCGCCGCACTTATCACCTATAAGCAAAGAATCGCACTGTGTATAATTCCGTGCCCCTTCTGCATTCTTATGTATCTGCACCAAGCCACGATATGTGTTTTGACCAAACCCGGCAGAGATACCCTTAGAAACAATTGTACTTGTCGTGTTTTTACCTACGTGAATCATCTTCGTGCCAGTATCAGCCTGCTGACGGTTATTAACTATCGCAACAGAGTAGAATTCCCCGACAGAATTATCACCCTCTAATATACAGCTCGGATACTTCCAAGTAATAGCAGAACCGGTTTCGACTTGAGTCCATGATATATGAGAATCTCTTCCCAAGCATCTACCACGCTTAGTGACAAAGTTGTATATCCCGCCATTGCCCTCTTTATCACCTGGGTACCAGTTCTGGATTGTAGAGTATTTAATAGTGGCATTATTATGAGCTATAAGCTCCACAACCGCCGCATGAAGCTGGTTTTCATCGCGCTTCGGAGCGGTGCATCCCTCTAAATAACTGACATAAGAGCCATCCTCTGCGATTATTAACGTTCGCTCAAATTGACCGGTATTTTCCGCATTAATGCGGAAGTACGTAGAAAGCTCCATCGGACAGCGGACTCCCTTAGGGACATAGACGAATGATCCGTCGGTAAATACAGCTGAGTTTAATGCCGCAAAGAAGTTATCGTTATGAGGAACGACAAATCCAAGGTACTTCCTGACTAGATCAGGGTGCTCCTGAACAGCCTCTGAAATAGAGCAAAAGATAATACCCAGCTCAGCCAGTTTTTCTTTAAACGTTGTTATTAATGAGACACTGTCAAAAACAGCGTCCACCGCCACGCCTGCGAGCATCTCACGCTCGTTTAGTGGAATCCCGAGTTTCTCATATGTCTTTAGTAGCTCAGGGTCCACCTCGTCAATGCTATTTGGCTTCTTCTTAGGCGCCGCATAGTAGCTAATTGCCTGATAGTCAATTGGGGAATAATGGACATTCTGCCACCTCGGCTCTTTCATCGTGCACCAGTGGTTATAAGCCTTTAAGCGCCACTCAAGCAGCCAATCCGGCTCGTTTTTCTTTGACGATATCAAACGGATTGTATCTTCATTAAGACCGCGCGGTGCGATCTCCTGTTCAATGTCAGTTACAAATCCGTACTTGTATTCTTGGTCTGTTAACTCCTTAAAATCAACGCTCATATTACCCTCCATATTTCTTTATTACTTAATTTTTTCTCCACTCGAATTCAAATCTACATTACTCCTGTTTTTCGGCTCAACATATCTTCCAAAGTAGTACTCTCAAGTATTTTAATCATTGAAATCTGAAGCTTATCCCAAACCGGTAGCTGAGGGCAATTCTCATATAGAACACAGATTGAATCCTTTTCCATACAATCAATCATCCTAAACTCACCCTCTATAGCTTCATATACCTCCCTAAGTGTTATCTCCCTCGGGGATTTTCTTAGAACATAACCGCCTTCAGGTCCTACCATTGATCTCACAATTCCTTTATTTACGAGCTTTCTCATGATCTTAGCCAGGTAATTCAATGGTATATGCTGGTTTTGGGAAATCTCTTTAATATTAAACCTTCCTATAGGGTCTTTACTCAAATAAGTTAACGACCTAACCGCATAATCCAATGTTCTGCTTACTTGCATATTGACTTACCTCTATTCTGGATATTTAACATCTACATAGTACAAGATATCATACCCTTAAAAACTGTCAAGTCCTAGTAAAATGATTCTTATATGAATGGTGTAAACTTAGGGAGGTTATAACTGCGATATAAGCAGATGTTATTTTATATGTGATTCGTGGATTGTCAAGGTTTATATATACACATTATAGATCTTTAATAGCCTTACCATTAATAAACCTGTCAACTATTTAATGTCTTAGATTTATTTGCATTAATCTCCTCCATGATTTTTTCCCAGAGAATGTATGCATCAACTATCTTTTCTTTTACGTTACCGAGGTACATTTCAAAATTGATAAGCGCTTGTTTAACATTATCCAAAGAATCATCCTGGGCAGCCTTTTTCACTGGTGTATATTGTTGTTTAAGAATGGTTGCATTTCCATTAAGCACAGCCAAAGTTTGACTTAGCTTTTCAATAAGCTCTTTAATTTCGTCCATAATATTCCTCCTGCAACTAAAGGTAGATTAATATAAGGCTCTTATGTCATTTTTTTTCATATTTTGCTATTAATTAGATTTTATCACTTTATCCATAGCATTGAATAGACTTAATATCTCATGCCCCGTGTTATAAAAGTGGGGTGATACACGAATCGCTCCACCCCGTACATTGACCAATATGCCCTCTTCTTTCAACCTATCTTTGACATTAATTGGGTTAAAACTCCCTATAATGGAAATGATTCCTCCCCTTTCTTCTTTATCTTTTGGTGTCCTAACTTGAAAATCCCTCTTCTCTGCCTCCCTTATAATTAGGTCGCCAAGCTCAATGACCCTGCTTTGAATCCTATCAATTCCAACCTCGATAAGAAGGTCAATTGCCGCGCCAAGTGCAAAAATCCCCATAACGCTCAGCGAGCCCTCTTCAAATCTTAATGCGTTTGTTTTAAGACGAAAATCAATGTGGTCATAATCAGATTCATTTATAATGCTCTTCCACCCTATAAGTGACGGATTAAGTCTTTGAGCACGTTCTTTTCTACAATAGAATATGCCGCTTCCTTCCGGGCCTAAAAGCCATTTATGCCCATCTGCCGAAAGAAAATCTATTTTAAACTCATTTACGTCCATGGGAACTACACCCAGGCTTTGAATTGCATCAACAAAAAAAAGAACCCCTCTTCTCCGACACAATTCCCCAGCCATTTTTAAGTCTATTTTAAAACCATTTGAGAAGTTCACAGAACTAACGGTAAGAAGTCGTGTTCTTGAATCAATTAACATCTCAATATCCTCGAGCAGAATCCTTCCATTTCGAGATTGGGCAACCCTTATCTCGACCCCCTTTCTCTTTAGATTCAACCAGGGGTAAACATTTGAAGGGAAATCGTTCTCACAAAGAAGGAGATTATCCCCTTCCCTCCAATCTAGCCCTTCTGCAACTATGGAAATCCCATGAGACGTATTTTTTACGAAGGCTATTTCTTCAGGCTCTCCGGCTATAAAGGTAGCGCTTTTCTTTCTAATCTGCTCAACCCCGTCCATCCATTGTTTATAATTAAACATTCCGTTCTGTGTAGCTTCAGATAAGAACTTTTCAACCGCCATCTTTACCCTTAACGATATAGGAGCTACCCCGGCATGGTCGAGATAAATATATCTATTAGTTACAGGAAACTCTTTTCTATAATCTTCGAGTGACTTCTTATGCGAACTCATTTTATAGTATTCCACTTAACAATATATAATAAAAATATTCTAAATGATAAGGTTAGAACAACGTACTACTCAAAGGGGAGAATCTCAATGAGGAATTGAAACTGAAGCCAGACAGCGATGTCTGCCCTGGTTTGGATTCTCAGTGGCGACCGGACGGTCGCCCCAACTTGACACCATTATTTAAAATCCGCATTATAAGATAGAGTGATAACCAGAAGAGACCTTCTTAAAGCACTCGCGGCGACTGGGGTTGGAATAAGCTCTATCCCACTTTTGGGTTTTGGTGAAGCCTCAAGGTTTCACTTTGCTCAACTGATTTATGGCGGCGAGTGGGACCCGCGTCCCAGGGCTTACAAAAGGCTTATGGCTGCACTCGATTCGAGAACCAGTGTTGAAACCTCTTTCGAGAGAAAAGCACTCCGGATTGAAAGCAAAGACCTCTTTTATTATCCATTTCTTTATATAACAGGTAAAGAGGGGTTCGAACCATTTAAGGAGGAGGAAAGGAGAAGGGTTAGAAGATTCCTAAAGCAAGGCGGCACGGTTCTAGTTGACGATGTTTCAGGAGAAGAAATCTCTCCATTCGATTCACAAATCCGAGAAGAACTTCTCACCATTCTTCCTGAATCCCCACTTAGTCAAATTACTAATGAGCATGTAATGTTTAAGTCGTTTTATCTCCTATCATCGGTGAGCGGAAGGAAGCTTGTTAAACCATATCTTGAGGGAATTACATTTACAGATGAGGATAGAACTCCTGTAATCTATTCCAGAAACGATTTAGGCGGCGCTTGGTCAGAGGATGAGTTTGGAAAATGGCAATTTGAATGTATCCCTGGTGGAGAAGCTCAGAGAGAGTTTGCCTTTAGACTCGGAGTAAATATCATAATGTATGTACTCACAGGAAACTACAAAAAAGACCAGATACATACCCCCTTTATCAAGCGTAGACAGATAAGTCTTTAATGAATTTTATTATCATTCACCTGATTCAAAACCTATGTCGGAGCTAGGCGCCTAATAGACGAGAACTCAATGGTAATTGTTCGTCAAGAAAAACCAGAGGACGCCGTCTCTGTCGGATGTGTTAACGAGCAGGCGTTTGGGCGTCTGTCTGAGGGAGACCTTGTAGATAAGCTTCGTAGACGGGGTAAGATAACGCTATCTCTCGTTGCAGTGGAAGACGACCGCATAATAGGACACATACTTTTCAGCCCTGTGACGATCCAAGCAGAGAAGAGTTTATTCTATGGCTTAGCACTCGCTCCAATTGCTGTTTTGCCGGAGTTTCAGAAGCGAGGGATAGGGTCACTTCTGGTAAAGACAGGTTTAGAGAAGTGCAGGGAAGCTGGCTACGATTGGGTCGTGGTGCTTGGGGATCCTGGGTATTACCATCGTTTCGGTTTTGTTCCAGCAAGCAACTATGGCTTTAAGTGTGAATTTGACGTTCCTGACGAGGTATTTATGGCTATAGAGTTGAGGAAAGGCGTGTTTAATGGCTTTTCAGGGACGGTAAGGTATCAGTCGGAGTTTAATGAGCTATAAAAACTTAAATGATTGGTGACGCTTACATCTCGATGTTGGGCGTATTATATTAATCTATGGAGCTTGTCTAGAACAGCATAATAAAATAAGCTGATTCTATGTCAAGCAAGCGGATAAAAAATAGAATTTATCTATAAACCTAAAATTCTAAAAAGCGGA
>JAKEHC010000097.1 GCA_022615255.1 Candidatus Dadabacteria bacterium
AACTTTATGAGATTATTACTTATCAATCCGAGATTTCCTGAAAGTTTCTGGAGCTTTAAATGGGCAATTGATAAAATTTTGCCAAACAAAAGAACTACACATCCTCCATTGGGTCTAGCTACCTTGGCTGCCTTGTGTCCGAAGGACTGGCAGGTTGAAATCATTGATGAAAACATAGAGTCTATACCCCTTGAGCCTGTGGCAGATATAGTCGGGGTTTGCGGGATGGGTGTTCAATTTAAACGACAGAAAGAATTACTGACTTTCTATAAAAGGAAGGGATACTTTGTCGTTGCCGGTGGAAGCTATGCCTCATTATGTCCTGAGTTGTATGAATCGCTTGCAAACACCGTCGTTGCTGGCGAAGCCGAGTATATATGGAAGGAGTTTTGTAGGGATTTCGAAATGGGAAAACCCAAAAGATTGTATCACGAAACGGGTGAGGTAGATCTTACGGACTCTCCTGTTCCACGCTTTGAACTATTAAAATTGGATAAATATCAGGCGGTGAGTTTGCAATTTTCAAGGGGATGCCCCTTCCGTTGTGAGTTTTGCGACATTATTGTTATGTTTGGGCGTAAGCCTCGTACTAAGTCTCTCGAACAGGTTGGGATGGAGTTAGACGCGCTAAGAAGATTAAATGTAAACAACGTTTTTTTTGTAGATGACAATTTAATTGGAAACAAACCAGTAGCAAAAAAACTGCTGAAATTTCTTAGAGTTTACCAGACAGAGAATAAGTTCCGTTTTCATTTTGGGACGGAGGCCTCATTAAATCTTGCTCATGATGATGAACTTCTCGAGCTTTTCCGTAAGGCTAATTTTGGATGGGTTTTTATCGGGATAGAATCGCCAGACGAGGAAAGCTTGAAAGAAACACTAAAATTCCAGAACACCCGTCAGGATATACTTTCTTCTATTCAAAAGGTTTATTCCTATGGTATTGAGATCCTCGCTGGCTTTATAATTGGTTTTGATAACGATACTATGGAGACATTTGATAAGCAATACCGTTTTATAACGAAATCAGGTATTCAAACGGCAATGATCGGTCTTTTAACCGCCGCACCTAAAACGCCCCTTTACGAGCGGCTTCAAAAGGATGGGAGGGTTATTCCTGACGCAAACAATTCAGATAATACTAAACTCAGCACTAATATTATACCGAAACAGATGGGGTACGAAGAGATGGTTAACGGCTATCGCGCTCTTTATTATCGCCTGTTGGACAATCGTAATATTGCAAATAGAATCAAGAATAAGACGCATTATCTCACCAATCCTATTTATAAAGGCTCTTATCCTTTATTAGAACAGGTGAGGGTTTTGGGAAGGTTCGTTATCCATGGATTATTGCCGGGTGGTTTTTCGCGTATGTTCCATTTTATCAGAACTATACCCTTTTCCAGACCAAGACAGATCCCTCTCGTGATACAAGATTGGATTGTTGGATTAACAATGAGGGATTACATTGAACGTCATTTTATTCAAGAATTCGAGGATGTGAATCATTTAACCGATAGCTATCTTGGGTTGATCGAAAAAGCCTTCCCACGTTATCTAAATCTCGGTGCATTGGAGGTATCCTTCAATCAAATGAAGAACGCTGCTGCCAATCTTTCTATTTCCATGAAGGGATGGTTGGATCGTGATTTCTTTGTTGGAGCGGCACCTCACATAGAAAAGGTTCTTGAACATACAAGTTCGTCTGTTACGCTTCACATAGAGGAATTCAATGAAGCACAGCTCGAGCATTTGAATCAGTTGTTGGGGAGGCTATCCCGATACGGTGACAGAATTTATATAAACGTACACGAAAGGCTGAGGGATATGGTTAGGATTGATTCGTCTGTATTTAATCTCGTTTTGGAAAGGTAGCTAAAGGTTAATATATGCCTTTCTATTAGAGGAAGGTGGGCATGACACCAGGGGTGACCTTGTAATAAAATCCGTAATTCCCGCATGAAGTTATTTGATACGCAAGTTCCATTGTAAAACCTGAATATTCAGCGTCTCAGACAAAATAGCAAATACAACAATATTGCAATCAAAGAAGGTAATAATTGGTGTTTTTGCGTGGTTTCTACTTGCCATTGCTGCAGGAAAGTACCGCCTTCTTACTAATGTTCCTCCTCCGTTCCCGCAGGTTGTTCTTTTTGGATTAACTTTAATCTTACTATTACTTTTTTGGAAGTGGAGTGTATTTCGTAATTGGGCACTTAAAGTAGATATTAGGGCTCTTCTTCTGGTTCATTTATTTCGTTTTATCGGGATTTACTTTCTTATTCTTCACTCGCGTGGGGAGCTTCCATACGCTTTTGCGGTCCCTGGGGGATTGGGGGATATTGCAATTGCCATAGTCGCCTCATTATTACTATTTATCTCACCTGAGAGGGGTGGAATAGCCTTAAAAGCCTTCTTCATTTGGAACCTCTTGGGGTTACTGGATATTCTTTTTGTTGTAGCTACGGCTGGAAGATTATGGATGGCGGATCCGGCATCGATGAGTGCGCTCACTAAGTTACCACTGAGTCTGCTCCTTACCTTTTTAGTGCCTATCATTATTTTTACACACATCGTCATTTTTGTACGTCTCTTCAAGCCCCGTTCAAAATCCTGATGGGCGAGTGTTTAACATAGGATAAATTGGATCACTTTCCGCCACTTCGTCGGGATAGACAATAACTTTATTTCCGCTCTGCCATTGAACGATTACCATCTTGTGCCCAACCTGTTTCCCTGTAGCTGTATCAATCTTAAAATCGCCGTAGAATGTTTTAAGACTGATTTTATTTACTGCTTCTCTAAGATTCTTATCGTTGAGGGTTCCTGCCTGTTCAATAAATCTTTGTATAATAACACCTATGTTATATCCTTGGGCAGCGGGATAGTCAGGTTCTTTACTGTATGTTTCTATAAATCTCTTAAAGAACTCCTCGGGAGTCGGACCAAAATCAGGCGTAATTTTAATCTCACGCTCCCACTGGCTTGGACCCAGAAATCCTTCGGATTTTTTTCCAAGTATTCCTTTAAAATCTTTTATAGCAGCTGCAACAAGTGCTATAGCTTTTGCACTTACCCAGTGTTCTATCATTTGCCCGGCAAGATTTATGTCATCATCGGCACGTCCGGCACAAAATATAACATCAGGGTTTTCTTCTTTTACCTTTTGTAGAAGGGGGGAAAAGTTATTTTCGCCTGATTTATATCTGAACTCAATTACCTGAAATCCCCTTTCTTCACCATGGCGTTTGGCTCCATCTGCAACACTGGCGGAGAATCCACTGTCTTGAGCATGAAATATGGCAATCTTCTTTGCTCTGCCGTCTATGCTTTTAAGCATATCAATAACACCGGTTAAATATCTACTAGCGGGAGTGATTGTACTCACAATATATGTAAATCCCTTCTCAAAAATCTCATCTGATGATCCGCCGTGATTCCAAAGAATTTTCTTATATTTTTCAGCAATCGGTGCTGCGCCTAGGGTAAGTCCGCTTGAATAGGGTCCTATGAGAACGTCAACTTTATCTTTTACAATAAGTCTATCTACAAGAATTTTGCAGGTTTCAACTGAGCTTCCGTCATCGTAGTAAATAAGATTTACTGGTAGCTTTTTACCGCTCTTCTTGATTAGGATTCCGCCTGATTGATTTACATCCTTAATCCAAAGAGTGAGTCCCTCAAAACTCTCCTTCCCCTGAGCCGAGTATCTTCCACTTAGTGAAATTGAAACGCCAAATCTTATATTTTGCATTTAATTAAACGAATCCTAAAATATTATTAGTAAAACTCTATTACCTAATCTAGTGAATTTTATCCTCATAAGTGTATAATATAACTTGACTTTGATATTAAAGCCCCCCTTCCTAGTATTAAAGATAGCAAGCGAAAAACTAACCTAAAAGGAGAGCAGCTGCATTAGATGATTTCAATTGAATACATACTCGCAGGCGGTTCTATTCTATTACTGCTGAGTATCTTTGCCAGCAAGACATCAGATAGACTGGGAATCCCTGCGCTTCTGATTTTCCTACTCGTTGGAATGCTTGCAGGCTCTGAGGGCTTAGGAGGCATTGAATTTGACGACCCCTGGCTTGCTCAATCACTTGGTGTGGTGGCTCTCGCGTTTATTCTCTTTGCCGGTGGGCTTGACACTGATTGGGGGAGTATCCGTCCAGTACTTTGGAAAGGGCTCACTCTCTCAACTCTGGGCGTACTTATCACCGCATTGCTGATTGGATGCTTTGCTGCTGCTGTGCTGGGCTTTTCCTTATTTGAAGGTTTACTGTTAGGGGCTATAGTTTCCTCAACAGATGCCGCTGCCGTATTTGCAGTGCTAAGATCTAGACACGTGAGCCTAAAAGGGCATTTGGAGCCACTGCTAGAGCTGGAATCTGGAAGTAACGATCCAATGGCTGTATTTCTAACGGTCGGTCTGATTGGTCTACTGGGTAATCCAAATGCCTCAATAATCGACTTGGTTCCTATGTTCTTCCAACAGATGGCTATTGGTGCCGTCACAGGATATGCAATAGGGAAAGGGATTATACTCATTATCAACCGCCTGCGATTACAATACGAAGGTCTCTATCCGGTGCTGACATTGTCCCTAGTTCTTTTTACTTATGGAGCGACTGCATCCATAGGAGG
>JAKEHC010000098.1 GCA_022615255.1 Candidatus Dadabacteria bacterium
AGTTTTTCCCTGACTTGAAACTGGATTTTTTGTACTCTACGTGCCAGAAGGAAAGGAGACGCAACCCTTTTATTGGCCATCTCAAATTTCGCCCCGCCGCTGAAATTTGCCGTTATGTCAAGTTTTGCCCAGTGCAATACATGAGCAGGTCAAATTCCTCTTGTAAGCGTTCACAATTATGTTAACTTATTTACGTGCGAGAGATCGAGCTCTATCGCACTGCAAGCGGGCGCTGCCATTGTGGAGAATTTCTTGATACATTATCCGATAAACAGGCGGAGAAGATACTTTGGGTGTTGCGTCTTGTCAAAAGGCTTGATCCTGTTCCGAAACAATATTTTAAACTGCTACTGGATACAGATGGAATTTGGGAAGTAAGGAGAAAGTAATGGACGACATGGAAAAGTACATTGCGAAACGTAAGAAGGGAAGCGTGGAATTTGAGAGAAGCTTTGAAGTTGGGTATGAGAATTTTCGAATTGGTTTTCTACTTCGGCAGGCAAGAGAAGAGCTTGGAATAACACAGGACGAAGTCGCAAGGAAATTGCGAACCAAGAAATCTGCCATTTCGCGGATTGAGAATCATGCAGAAGATATACGTCTTTCTACCCTGAATCGGTATGCAGAAGCTTTGGGTAGAAAGCTTCATGTAGTGATGCGGTGAGGAGATGAGCTTTGAGGTTGCTGGTTGTAGAAGACGACAAAAAAATCGCCTCTTTCATCGTTAAGGGGCTTAAACAGGCGGGATTCGCCGTAGACCATGCGGCTAACGGCGAGGATGGCATTCATCTGGCTCTACACGAGTCCTACGACGCGGCAGTCATAGACATAATGCTGCCTAAATTGGATGGTCTCACCCTTATCGAAGAGCTTCGGCGGCAAAAGGTGAATACCCCTGTTATCATTCTGAGCGCTAAGCGTTCAGTGGATGACCGGGTTAAAGGGCTTCAAACAGGTAGCGACGACTACCTGACTAAGCCATTTTCTTTCTCGGAGCTTCTTGCTCGCGTGCAGGCGCTTATACGCAGAGCCAGTGGCGCCGCTGAGACCACTCGCCTGACATTTGGAAACCTCTCTATGGACATCCTTAAACGCGAGGTCACCAGAGCGGATAAAAAGATTAACCTTCAACCCCGTGAATTTGCCTTGCTCGAATACCTTATGCGCAATCCAGGAAGGATGGTTTCCAAAACCATTATTATGGAGCATGTCTATGATTACAACTTTGACCCGCAGACGAATGTGGTGGATGTATTAGTTAGCAGATTGAGAAATAAAATTGACAGGGATTTTGAGAAAAAGATGATTCACACTATTAGAGGAGTCGGTTATGTTCTTAAAGAATCCTAGACTCTTGCTGAAGTCAAGCAGTTTCAGACTCATAACCTGGTACACCCTTTTCTTTATTCTTAGCTCGCTTGTAATTAATATTTACGCATATACCGTCATTTCTTCTTTTATATATGAACAAAGCAGAAGAGAAGCCGAAGAGGACATCGCCGATCTCGCAAAAATCTACCAAGAAGACGGATTAGACTCTTTACGAGAGGACGTATTTGAAGATGAACAAGACCCATTTTTAATTCGTCTTATTGGAAATCAGGGTAATACGCTCATTTTAAGAATTCCGAAGGATTGGTCAGGCTTCAATATCGAGCAACTTGAAAAAGGGGGTGATCCCAAAAACAAGGAGTGGAAATATCTAAAAGGGAAAGAAAACCAGGATGAATTCGAAATAACATCTCTGAGCATGGCAGACGGCTCGACTTTACAACTCGGTCAAGAAACAATAGAGCGGGAAGATCTTTTAAGCAAAATTCGCAAGGTATATATGATTGCTATCATCCCTATAATCCTGTTTGGTTATTTGGGCGGAATATTGATTGCCGACCGCGCCCTGAATCCGATTCGACAACTTATAAACACGCTTAATTCGATCGTTGCAAGCGGCAAGGTAGATGTGAGAGTTCCAGTCCATCAGACAGATAAATTGCACGATGAATTGATCTCGCTCTTTAATACGATGTTGGAGAAAATCGAAGCCCTTATGAAAGGAATGCGAAACGTTTTGGATAACGTCGCACATGACTTGCGAACGCCTATGACGAGACTGATGGGCACCGCTGAAATGGCATTGCAGTCCGAGCAGAACGCAGACGTTCTCAGGGAGGCTTTGAGCGATTGCATAGATGAGTCAGAACGGATTCTCATAATGTTAAATACACTTATGGATATATCCGAAGCAGAGACCGGTGCTATGAAACTCGAACCGGAAGAGGTGAATGTCGCACCCATGATCGAGGACATAGTCGATCTCTATGGTTATGTCGCAGAGGAGAAGGGCGTTTCCGTCCATGCGGGTTATCCGGAGGAGCTTTCCATAACCGTCGACCGCAACTGGATACGACAGGTCCTGGCAAATCTGGTTGATAATGCAATCAAATACACTCCGAGCGGCGGAAGAGTGGACATTGAAGCCTGTCGTAGAGAGCAAGAGGTCATTATCAGCGTAAAAGATACCGGAGTTGGAATCTCCCATGAAGAGCTCGATAAAATCTGGGAACGTCTGTATCGGGGGGATAAAAGTCGGTCCCAAAGAGGACTCGGGCTGGGCTTGAGCCTCGTCAAAGCCATCATTAGGGCACATAAAGGATACGTTCAAGTCTCGAGCGAGCCCGGCGCAGGCTCTGTCTTCACCGTTTATCTGCCCGCTTAACTTAATCTTCTGAGTAACCCACTTTCACATCAATGCAACTAGGTCAACACTGGCTGTCATTGCGAGCAACCGATTGGGAGCGAAGCAATCCCTTGCCATGCCTAGAGATTGCTTCGTCGCTGCGCTCCTCGCAATGACAACAAGGCCCTTAATTTAATTCATCCCCTCTTGGCATTTTGTAAACCTTTCCAAGATGTAATGTTCAGGAAAGTTTCCCGTAATAGTCGCTTGATATTGTATACATAAAACCAATTTAGGAGGTGCAGCATGAAATGCACAAAAGTAGTAGAAGCGTTTGTTTTAGGAGTTATGGGGATGAGAAAAAGAATTGGACTGCCGGTCCTTTTCTTGATGGCGGTAGTCGTTCTTACCTTTGGGGCCATTACCCCTGTAGTTTCGGCTCTTGAATTCTCCGAGGCAGAGCTGTTCTTCGAGCTCAATGACACAGATGGAGACCTGGGGATTCACGCTTCGATCGATGGAGGACCCTATTCGAAACTGGAAATCGAGGACCCGAACGAGCGGGTAATACTCCTCCTCAAAGCCCAAGGGAAATTGGCACTCCAGGGCCTTACCCAGTTTTTTATGGAGAGCGCTGAGCCGTCGTTCGACGAGCTAGAGCCCGAAGTGTTCTTCAATCGGTTCCCGGAAGGAAGATATGAAATCTCTGCCATCGCACTTGAAGGAGGCGAACTAGAGAGCGTGGTAAGGCTGAGCCACGTACTGGCGGCTCCAGTGGGAAATGTTATGGTTAACACAGAACCGGCGGCGGAAAACTGCGACGCAGATCCGCTCCCGTCAGTCAGCGAACCCGTTACCATCGATTGGGATCCGGTTACGCAATCGCACCCTGAGATCGGCAAGTCCGGACCGATCAAAATCGTCAGATACCAGTTCTTCGTCGAGCAGGGAGACATCAAGTTCGCCGTAGACCTCCCGCCCGATGCGACGGAGTTCGAGGTCCCATCGGAAATATTTGCCCTGGGCGATACGAATGAACCGTTCAAGTTCGAGATCATCGCCAGAACGGCGACCAACAACAACACGGCGATAGAAAGCTGTCTTATTGTCCAGTAAGTGCGCTGACCTGCCGACTCCGTATTGCGTTAGTTAGGGGCGGGGTAACCCCGCCCCTACTTTAGGATGAAAATGGGGTAACACAACCCCTATTATAATGGCTAATGTTTAGTATGCCCCGTGTTGAAAAAATCTAGGGGTCCCCAATAGAGGTAGAAGTCAAGAGAATGCCAACTTGAAGACGAGTTGCCATCTGCACATGAAAGAATATAAAATAATGGAGGTAATTATTATCTATCAGCGCTTATATGAGTCTTATGATTTTAGAAGCCGAACTGCAAAAGGATGAAACCTTAGACGGTCCCTATGGTCTCAAAATAATTCAGAAAAGGAATGGATATAGGTACTCTCAAGATTCGCTTCAGCTTGTGGGCTTCGCCGGTGTAAAGAAAAACGACGAGGTTGTTGACCTTGGAACCGGTTGCGGGGTTATGGCTCTTATTCTGGCTAAAAAGGGGCTTGGTAAGAGAATCGTTGGGCTTGAGGTTCAAAAGGAGCTTCTAGAGCTTGCAAGAAGAAGTGTTGAGATTAACGGTTTTCAGCAAAGAGTGGAAATCCTAGAGGGTGATATAAGAAAGGTTAAACGCCTTTTCTGGCAAAGCTCCTTTGACTATGTTATAACCAATCCCCCTTACATAGAGGTGGAATCGGGGCTCATTAGCCCTGGTTCTGAAAAGGCGATAGCAAGGCATGAGGTCCTTAGCGATATGAACGATATTTTAGAGGCGATCAAATATTTGCTTAAACCTCTAAAGCGCGGTTCCTGCGTCTACCCTGCCTCTCGGTTCGGTGAGTTGATTATTAAGGCAAAGAAAAAAAGCCTTGAGCCTAAGAGGGTGCAATTTGTCTATCCAGATAAGGAGGGAAAAGCTGAGCTCGCTATGGTTGAATTCATAAAGGAAGGGAGAGCCGGGCTTGAGGTTCTTCCGCCCCTTCTTTCCATGGCTTAGGTCTTAGCAACTTTATTTTCAGCGCCATTTTTCCCACGAACTTAAACCTATCGTCTATTCTCATTCCGCCGACCCACATGATTTTCCTCCCGCTGAGAAATATAGGAATTCTGTTTCTAAGGAATCTCGGAACCTTCTCGTCAATAAAAAAATGTTTTAGCTTTTTGCTCGCTTTCTTCTCTTCCCTCTTAACAGGGGTGCGGTGTTTAGAAGAAGGTTTTGGTGAGCTCTTCACAATTGACTTGGACATTCCGAGCGGGATGAACCTGTCCCCGGGACGGAAATTTCTTACTTCTATCGGAAACTCAACAGAATCGGCATCAAAAAACCCGATGGAATTATCTTCACTGGGCGCTTTAATCTTAGTAATTTCGACTTCAAACTCAACTTCGGGGAAGCTCCATTTTCCTGTCGAAGGCACTTTGTATTTGAACTCAAGTTTTAGCTTCGATTTTTTACCGACCAGAAAGAGGTCATATCCCTTTGCCACCACTATTCCATCCGGAAGAGAGATTTCACCCGACGAGCTCTGAGAAAGTATAAGCTCGTCAGTGGAAAATATATGATCTGATGAGATTTTTCTTAAATTCCCCTTTACCCTTTCAATGGCTAATCTTAAAACCACAAACCTTATGGCTTCAGGAATGTTTTTATATCGGGTGATGGTGCCAAGAAGCTCATCACTACCTAGGGTCTCGAACACAACTTCGAACTGTTTCTTTCCTTCCCTTTTTATAAAATCCTCTTCAATTCTCAAAATCTTAGCTGTTCTTGATAGCGTTTCTTTAATCTTTGGATTGTACTTTTTAAGCTCAGGGATCAGTTCTAATCTAATCCTGTTTCTAAGAAAATCCCTAGCAAAATTTGACGAATCCTTAACCCAGTCAATCCCCTTCATTCTTAAGAACTCTTCAATTTCCATCCTCGAGTTTTCTATGAGGGGTCTAATAATAATACTCTCCGATACAGGCGGTATAGCCGAAAGCCCGACTCCCCCACTTCCCCTCAGAATCCTCATGAGAACAGTTTCAGCTTGATCGTCAAGCGTATGAGCGGTGGCTATTTTTTGAGCCTTATATTTACCCAAGGCCTCTTTAAAAAACCCATATCTAAGAATTCTGGCAGCCTCTTCAAGAGAAAGGTTTGACCTTTTTTTAAACTCAGGTGTGTTTACCTCTTTTAGCTCAAAGGGAAGGTTAAACCTGCCTGCGATCTTCCTTACAAACCCCGCGTCTCTTTTACCCTCTTTTGTTCTTATTCCATGATTAAGGTGAGCAACAATCAGTCTTAACTTATATTCTTGAAGCTCTATCAATAAGTGTAGTAATCCCACTGAATCCGCTCCTCCTGAAACCCCGACTATAACCGCCTCCCCGGGAGAGAGCATATTAAACCGTTTTATCGTCTTTCTCACCAAATCTGCCAGTTTCAATTTGATTTGACGCTAGTCCTCCAGAGATTATTATCTTAAATGCGTCCTCAACGCTTATCGGAAGCTCTTTTACCTCATCTTCAGGTATCATGAAATAATATCCGCCAGTTGGGTTAAGGGCAGTAGGAAGGAATATTCCCAGAAGCCTTTTCCCCGATTCAGTATACTGAGGGACACTCGTTACAAGTCCTATCGAATACACCCCTTTTCTCGGGTATTCAAACATAACGACACGACTTATCCCTTTAAAACTTTTGCTAAGAAAAAGGGTCTCAATTATCTGCTTAGTGGCTGTGTAAATGGTTCTTGCAAGCGGAATTTTTGAAATCAATCCCTCGCCGATACCAAGTAGCTTTTTACCTATGTAATTTCTTGTAATTGTTCCAACTAATAGAACAATAAGTATTGCTCCAACGAATCCAATTGCAAATGTAGTGAATTGAAATAAAATTGGATGAAGCTCTGAGAGGGGTCTTATTAAAACCTTGGCAGGCGCGGCGCTTACCAGGCCGATAATCCATTTACCCAGCTTAAAGATTATAAATACAGTTAATCCAAATGGAACCGTAAAAATAAGTCCTGCAAGAAAATTCCGCCTAAGGGACCGGGCAATACGTTTCATTCATCACGCGGTTTTTTTATTTATGGCATCGCGAAGATGCCTGCTAGGTTTAAAAACCACGGCTTTCCTTTTAACGATTTCTATAGTCTCGCCTGTCGCCGGGTTTCTACCTTTTCTTGCTTTTCTATTCTGAACCCTGAAACTGCCAAATTTGGGAATCTTGATTCCCTCTCCGTTACGCAGTTTCCCTTTAACAGCCTCAAAGAAAAACTCCACAATCTCTGCGGCTTCCCTTTTTGAAAGTCCAATCCTTGTATGGATAACATCGGCAAGCTCTTTTTTTGTCATAACATTTCCCTCTTTTTATATTTTTCTTAATTCAGCACTTAGTGCCAGTTGAAGCCCTTTTAATGTCTTTGCCTGAACCTCGTTTGCCTCATCGTCCGTCAGTGTTTTATCCCCCGCCCTGAGAATCATAGATATAGCTATACTCTTTTTCCCCTGTGAAACAGGAGCGCCTTTAAAAACATCGAACACCCTCAGGTCTTCAATTAAGGGTGAATCCACTTTCTTAATCTCGTCTAAGATCTCCCCGAGTGGGATATTGTCGTCTACTAGAAGGGCGATGTCCCTCCTAACTGAAGGGAATTTCGGAAGAGATGTGAATCTCTTTTCCATCTTTTTCTCGAAGGAGATTAATCTTTCCAGATCGACGTCAAATATATATGTCCTTTTTGAAAGTCCGAGCTTTTCCTGGAATTCAGGGTGGAGTTCGCCTAAAAACCCGATCTCCTCGCTTTCCATAAAAATCCTTGCGGACTTTCCTGGATGGAGGAATCTGATCTCTTGCGCATCTTGAAGCCGTATCTTTGATGAAATCGAAAAAGCCTCGAAGACCCGCTCCAAGATTCCCTTCATATCAAAGAAATCAAATTCCTCCTTGTCCCACAGCTCCAGTTGCCTCCTTCCTGTTGCCGCACCGGTGATTTTTGTGATTTCTTCAGGGAGTCCGTTCTCTTTTAGGATATATGCCTTGCCGAGTTCAAATATCCTTATGTCTTGAACCTGATGATTCATATTAAGGCTGACATTTCTTAAAATCCCTGTGATAAGACTGGTTCTCATTGAGGAACTTTCTTTAGTGAGCGGGTTTAGTATCCTAAGCTGCTCACTCTCGTTATACAAACTTAAAAGCTCCGGGTCATCAAAGCTGTAATTGATCGTCTCAAGGAAGCCAAAAGAGGCGAGTATCTCCTTCACCCTATTTTCAAGCGTCTTTTCTTTTTTTGAATTCCCTGTTTTCATCGGGACGGCTGGAAGCGCTATAGGAATGCCGTCATACCCGTAGTGCCTTGCCACCTCTTCGATTAGATCGATTTCACGATTGAGATCAACCCTAAAGGTAGGAACCCTGAGCGATATCTCCCCGTCTTTAACTCCTATTGCCTCAATCCCAAGCCCCTCGATTATTCCCTTTATTTTTTCAGTCCCAATATCCGTACCAAGGATGGAGTTTAGGCGCCTTGTCGAAATATTCACCTCTTTTGGTTTAATTAGGCTGGGGTATACATCTATTTTCCCCTTGGCTATTTTCCCGCCTGAAACCTCTCTGATAAGCTCGGATGCCCTATCAAGCGCATTTGTAACACCGTTTGGATCTATCCCTCTCTCAAACCTGTAAGATGACTCGGATTTCAGGCTTGTCC
>JAKEHC010000011.1 GCA_022615255.1 Candidatus Dadabacteria bacterium
ACATCTGACCCTTTCGGCAATTCATCCTTGAAAAAGTCTCCTATATGCAATTTAATGCGATCAGAATAACCTGACTCGGATATCTTCTCTTTAGCTATCTGCAGTGGCTCAGGAAGATCAAATACAACTGCGCGAAGATTGGGATAGCAGCGAATCGCTTCAATGCAGTACGCTCCTGAAGCTCCGCCAACATCCAGGAGCTGAGTATATGGCGAAAAGTCAAACGCCTCTGCAAGCGCTCTCCCAGAATGCACACTAAAGCTATGCATACCCTCGGTGAAAAGACGCTGCTTTTCAGGGTTTGAAGAAATCTGTTCAAAAATACCTGAATGATCTTCCCAAGTCTGCGCCCTATTTGTTCTAAGCGCCTCTTTAAGCTTGTTCCAAGGCAGATATAACCTCTGATCCAAAAGTGAAACGACTCCACCGAAATAGTGGGGTTTACCTTTTACCAAATACTCCTCTGAAAGCGAAGAATTATAGAACTGCTTACCACGCTTCTCAAGTAAGCCTAAGGCTGCACATGCACTAATAAGCATTTCCGCAGGCCGAGGATGAAGTCCTAAAAGCTTCGAAACTTGCTTTACGTCACCACCTCTACCAGATAGTTTAGTAAAAAGATCTAGGTCTATAGCCGAGGCTAGTGCCTTTGAAACCCAAAAACCAGAGATCATCTGCATTAAGTTAATAGGCGTTAGCTTCTTTGATTTACTTTTTGTTACACGACGAGATTTTTGTGGCATAAACTTACTCCTTATTATTTTTTTCTTCTTTTCTTCTAGACTATACTATTAAATTAAAAGCCTTTCATTTTTTTCTTTATTTTCTTCGCTACATCTTCGGGGGCAACATTTTCAGTATCAACAATCAAATCGGCTTTTTCATATAATGGAATTCTCTTAGAAAGAAGGGCACAAGCTCTCTCAAACGGATTTTCTACCTGAAGAAGGGGACGTGATGTATTCTCCCTTATACGACTCCAAAGAACCTCGGCTGGTGCCCTGAGATAAATGATAACTCCATGCTTCCCCATTGCCTCCCAGTTTTCATGTCTTAAAACCAAACCTCCTCCTGTTGCTACCACCTGCCTCTCATTTTTGGCTATAGACTTAAGTGCTTTGGTTTCAGCATCCCTAAAAAAATCCTCTCCGTACTTTGAGAATATCTCCTGAATGGTCAGTTTAAGTTCCTTCTCGATTACTTCGTCAAGGTCAAGAAAAGTAAGGCTAAGTTTATTAGCAAGTATCTTGCCTACAGTTGTCTTGCCTGCACCCATAAAGCCTATAAGAAAGATGTTTTTATGTGTTTTGTTTTTGGTCACTGCGACTTTATAACCACGAAGACACTAAGACACAAAGTTTAGAATTCACTTTAGAACTCAAATTCCTTCTTTGTTACTTTGTGCATTAGCGGCAATAACTATCAAAACTTTTTAATAAGCTCCGAAATATCCTTCTTCCTCTGCACTCCGACTAGAAATTTCTCTACGTACTTTCCTATTATGTCGAACTCTAAATTTACCGAATCACCTGTTTTTAGAGGTCCAAATATTGTGGCTTCCTGTGTATAAGGGATTATATTTACCGAAAATTTTTCTCCATTCACTTCATTTATTGTGAGGCTCACTCCGTCAACTGCTATGGAGCCCTTCTCTACAATGTACCTGGAATGCCCTTTCAGTATTGAAAACCAGAATACAAGTGATTTCCCACGCCTATTGACGGACTCGACTTTTCCAACTCCATCTACATGACCGTTAACTATATGCCCCCCGAGCCTGTCACCTAATTTTAGGGACCTTTCCAGATTTACCCTACTTCCTAGCTTTAGTTTGAAAAGGGTTGTTCTTCTCAGGGTTTCGTGAGAAGCTTCGACAGTAAAGGTGTTATTTTTGACTGATATCACCGTGAGGCATGCCCCATTCACTGAAATGCTTTCACCGATCTTAATTTCATTTACATCTATATTTTTTGTTCTAATTCTAAGAAGAACCTCTTTTGTCTTCGGTTTCAGTCCATCGACAGTGCCAACATCCTCGATTATTCCTGTAAACATCCTTAGTTAACCTTCTTAAAAATTTAGCCACGAAGACACTAAGACACGAAATTGAAATTTAGAATTCATTTTCCTTCTTTGTGCCTTTGTGCATGAGCAACTGTATAGCTAACCTTTTTTGAGAATAGTGCTTGCAATAAGATTAATATAACTCCTATCGTAATTGCCGCATCCGCGACATTAAAAGGGGGCCAGTGATATTTGGGATTTCCAAACCAATGAAAATCAATAAAATCAGTGACGTATCTAAGTCTGAATCTATCTATAGAATTTCCAATTGCGCCACCCAGAATAAGTGAGAGGGAAATGACCATAATCCTATCGCGAGATTCTGCCCTTTTTAGAAAGGCAAAAATTGCCACAACAGCCACAACCAATATTAGAACAAAAAGCGGCATCCGTACGGTATCCGGCAGTTCGTTGAGAATGCCGAAAGCCGCTCCTCGATTTCTAAGATGAGTTATATCGAGAAAGGGTAGTAGCGATATGCTTTCATGAAGAGCCACACTTGATCGGATAAGCACCTTTGTTATCTGGTCAAGAATTATAATAAAAAGAGAAACGCAAACCACCGTTTTATATTTGCTCATTCCTAGAGAGTATATCGAATAAAGGAGTTAGTTCAACGTGGCGATCTAAAGATCGCCGCTACATTTTTTGTTTAACGTAGCGGAGGTCTTTAGACCTCCATGAATAATTGTATTTCTCACCAACAAGATGCTACTCCTGCAGAGTATTGGGTTATCGCTGTCTCTTCTACAATATCAATACCGTCTAAGTCCTGAACAAAAATGCTTCAATTTCCATCTTAAATGTGCTTTAATAATAACCAATAAACCAATATTCCCGATCCTACTTGGGTTGGGAGAAGGAGGGTAGTAAGATGATAAGATATTTCTTTAATTTGATTTTTCTTTTAGCCCTTTTCTCAGGGCTTTCTCTTGGAGTGCGGGGGGGGGTAGCATGGGCTATTCCTGATTCTCAGCATATTTGCCAGGCCGGTCTCGTCGAAACTGACTCGACGATGTTTGAACCCATTGATGATGACTTTTTCGTTACCGTCAGCAATTTGTTTTTCCCTCACGATTGTGTAGTTACTTTAAGCGGAGATGCTGGTGCTGATGGGCCCAACGATCCCGATACTTTATTAATCGGATATTCGATTGATGGTGGAAGTTGCCAGTTTATCGGCCCTATTTCTTTCGTCAGAGAAGAAAAATCTCTAGAAACTCATACTGCTATAACAGTAATCGAGTTGGGACCCGGCAAGCATACCATCCAGCCCTGTTTCCGGGTTGAGAATCAGGGGACTATTGGAGGAATATCTAGGCGTTGCCTGATTGTTGAATGCAGAACTAGGTAGTTGAGAAATTGCAGATTTCTGAATGCTGATTGGTGTAATCAAGGCTTCATCGTGAGATAGACATTATGGCCAAGCGGGGTTAGAAAACCCCGCCTATCCTTAGTTTCCTCTAGCCCGCTAAAAAATAGGCGGGACTTTCCAGTCCCGCATAGGTAATCTATCCCCTCAACACAAAAATGCGGGGTATTTCTTTATCTTCTATTCCTTGCCCACTTACACCTTTCTATAAAATCAATGGCATATTCCTTGGGGACCTCATTTGATTCTAAATTAAGAATTGATTGAAACCTCTTTATCGCTTTCTCATAATCGCCTTTTGCAAAAAGTGAAATACCCAGAAGCCTTAGGTTCTCAATTTCCATGCTCTCTGAAGGAAGTCCTAAAGACTCGGATTCGAGAAGATAAGAGGCAACCCTTTTATAATCCCCATTTTTGTAAAATATCCTCCCTAGCAAATAATAAGAAGGCGAATAATCTGGGAAATCCCTTATTGTTTCCTCAAGTGTCACAGCTTGATATTGCTCGTCTCTGGTACTGAAATACTCTCGCATGCCCTTTTCTATCTCAGCACCATTTGAAATGGCAGAGAGTTTTATTTCAATCCCCCTTCTTACATCCTCTGGAAGCGTTTTCCCAAGTAGTGAGCCGAAAACAGATTTTGCATCTTGAACCCTCCCCAATTGCCAGAGCGCGTTTCCTCTAATATTTTCTAAGATGTTCTTATAAACATCTGGAAGTCCTTGGGACTTATTAATTAGACCTATCAGTTCGTTGTAATTTTTGTCATAATAATAGGAGTAAACTAAGCCTTCGACAATAATAGGATCACTCTGGTTATAGCTTAGAGCCTCAAGAAAAGATTTTTTAGCTTCATAGAAGTTACCGTCATCATACGCCTTGAGTCCTTTATCAGTTAAAGCCGCGATTCGTCTAGGACACCTGCTCTGAAAAATACCGGGTTGGCTAAACTTGTACTGAGCTAACGCAAGAAGCTTATCTGGAACGAAAAAGTCATCTAAGAATTTCTTCCACTCCGATATTAACTCATCAGCACCCCTTCCATACACCGAGAAGCTTCCTGTTCTATAAACCTTTTTGAAATTTTCAATCCCATAGGTATCTATCAGATAACGAACAAAGGAGCCCATCACGGTATAGCTTTTTGAAGGCGGAGCCTGCAAGAATCCAGAGCCTATAATCTCATTAATCTCCGGAGCAGAATTAGTTCTGATCATCGCCTCCGCCCACTGATGCGGTGTGTATATTCCCCCATTCCAGTCGACTGCAACGGCAAGCCCCTCAATCAATCCTATCTTTGGACTTACTCTTAATACCTTCATTCCAAACTCGGAAGACATAACATGAGTGAGCTCATGTTTAAGCAAAGGGTCTGGAAAAACATCATATACCAGATGAATCTCTCTATGTATAGGATTTGCAATCGTTGTTTCGCCTGCTCCGATAAACCTTTTTCTTGTCTCGGTATCAGGATATATATATGAGCGGATTTTTTCATTTGAATTAACCCTTAGAAATTCTTTTAATTCTTTGTATCTCCACTCATGATCATCAGCAATAAGTTTGATATTATTGGCTTCTGGTGTGCCCTGCATGTAGTAAATAACAAAATGCTCCGTTTCCATGGAGCCGGTAAGAAAATTCTCTATGATGTAATTTCTTGTATATTCGATTTCTAGCTCTTCTTCTTTTATGTAAGATACAACTAAAATTAGGACCAAGACTAAGAGAGCAAAAAAATCCCATACCCTAACAGATTGATATTTAAATTCTTTTATAACGTTAAGAGCAGATAATAAAAAAAGACCCCAGCATATGGAAATAAATCTATAAATAACCAGAGTAGAGGTTATAGGGATTGACTTATCGTAAAGCGGTCCGGGAAAAAACCCGAAAATAGGGTTATAAGAAAAGACAGCCGGCCCCTTATAAAGCTCCCAGAGAGAAAAACAAAGACTAACGATAATTACAGATGAGCCTACGAGAAATCCCCTTCTCGGGAATATAGTCCCAGAAAGAAGCCCCAGGCAAGAAGAGAAAAACACAGTGATAACGGGCATCAGAGCATAGAAGATAGTTCCCTCACTTACATAGCAGTCGTCTCTAATGAGAGAACTCAGTAATCCTATAACAAAGGGGATGGAAATTAAAAGGAAATCAAGAGCAAAGATAGAGGATACTAAATCAGAGAACCGTCTTTCTCTTGTATACCTCTTCCCTAAGTCAAGGTTAACAAATTTAGCAGAGATAAAAACTGAGATAAATGCTCCGATAAACGCGATAATCAAAGAAAATTCAAAACCAAGTGTCCCGATCAATGGAAAGAAGGTAAGTAAGATAGAAAATAAAGCGATTAAAGCTATTGTGATAAGGACTTTTTTCGAGAGTAATATATCTATAAATGTCATTTGAGGAAATTTCTACGCCCTTTCAGATTTAATTTCAACTTTAACATCTTATCTAACCTTGAAATAAAGTAATAGTAGCAATAAAACCGTCTTGTTGATTCTGTCGTTTGTCATTGCTAACGAATTGAAGCAATCTGTTTAAGATTCCTCACAGAGCCTGCACTGAGTACATGCGAAGTATTCGGAATGACACGGTTTTTCAGATTGCTTCGGGACAGGGTCTTCACCGAGCCTGTGCGAAGTGCGTGCACAGGAAGAAGTAGAGAAATCGTTCTCCTAGATTACAAAATAAATTTTAGATTGTTTTGGGGTAGACTATAGTTGTAAGATGAGACAAGAAGATAAACCAAATTACAAAATGGAAGAGCGAATCTGGCACGAAGACTACGACATAGGTGTTCCCACCGCCCTCGCGTACCCCAAAATTCCAGTGTTTAAGCTCCTAGAGAATACTTCAAAACGGTATCCTCTGAGAGACGCCATAGTATTTATTGGGAAAAGAATCAAATATAGTGAGCTTCTAGAACTAACGGACCGATTCGCATCCTCTTTGATTAATTTAGGTATTAAAAAAGGAGATAGGGTTGCCCTTTACCTTCCTAATACCCCTCATATGCTCATAGCCTTTTACGGATCTTTGAAAGCAGGCGCTATAGCAGTGTGTACAAATCCACTTTATACGGAAAGAGAGCTTGAATACCAGTTGAAAGACTCAGGGGCAGACTGCATAGTGACATTGAATTTAAAACCCATTCTTTCAAGGGTAAAGGCACTAAAGGATAAAATTCCAATAAAGCATATTATAGTAGGGAGTATATGTGATTTTCTCCCTTTCCCTAGAAACTTGCTTTACCCGATTGTAAAGAAAGGAGAACTGGAAGCCATACCATATCTTAAGGGTTACCATAGGTTTTCTCGATTACTAAAAGATAGTTATCAAACACCTCAAGCTGATGTTCAACCTGACGATATCGCTCTTCTTCAGTATACAGGCGGGACAACCGGTATATCCAAGGGCGCTGCCCTTACACACAGTAATTTAGTCTCAAATGCCCTTCAGATTCGCTCGTGGGGTAACGAAGTGTTTATAGATGGCAATGAAACAATCCTCACTGTTCTGCCATGCTTCCATATCTATGCGCTCACCGTTTGCATGAATCTGGGTGTTATGATCGGAGGAACCCTTCTGCTTCTTAGTAGATTTAATGCTACTGAGGTCTTAGAGGCAATAAAAAAGTATAGTCCTACTATATTTCCAGCAGTCCCGACAATCTACACAGCCATTGCAAATCACCCGGACGTGAGAAACTACGAAGTTGACTCAATAAAACTTTGTTTATGTGGCGGGGCTCCGCTTCCGCATGAGGTTCTTGATAAATTTGAGAAGGCGACAGGGTCAAAGATAAT